>JAQGHJ010000334.1 GCA_028288905.1 Phycisphaerales bacterium
AGCGTGGCGGACAAGTCGGACCTGCGGACCGGCTTCCTCGTCGTGTCGGCGAGCATTCTCGTCGGCGGGGTGTTGTGGCTCTGGGCCGCCCGATACTTGGCAGCCGACACCGAGGCCGCCCCCCGCAGCCTCGGCGAGCCGCCGCGGCCGGTTGTCGCATAGGGTGCACGGGGAGGGCATACGACAGCGAAGGCGCGAAGGATGACGGGAAGGGGAGGAGGGGACGGGTACGGGAGTCGATCCGGGCTGAAGCCTTGGCGGTCAGGAGTCTCAGGTCCGTTGCCGCCTCACACGGGCTCTCAATCGGATGTCATCCTGAGCGGAGCGAAGGACCCCTCGTCCACCGCGCTACCGGATATGCGGTACGCGTAGAGTGGAATGGGAAAGGGTGACCTCAGCGAGCACCGGCGACTGGCCACCCATTCCCATTCCACGTTCTACGAACTGCTAACCCGGCCGCGCGGTGAACGAGAGGTCCTTCGCTCCGCTCAGGATGACATCCGTATGTTTTCCAGCCCGCCCGGGTTGTTCCGTGCCCCCGCTCCCGCCCCTTTTTTCTCTTCGCGTCTGCCTTCGCGCCTTCGCGTCGCGTGACCTCCGCCCCCGTTACACGGCCGCACATCTCTTCGCGTCCGCCGAGGCGGACCCTACGGAAGATCGGCATGAACCCTGACCGCCGCGCGTTCCTCGGCCGAGCCGCCGCCCTCGCCGCCGCGGCGGCTGTCGGTCCGCCGCTTTCGCGTCTCGCCCACGCCCAAGCCGCCGCGGCGGTTGGCGCAGACGGCCGGTCGGCCGCGATCTTTGTCGACCCGGCTCCGCAGTTCGAGCTGTCGCCGCACCTGTACATGCAGTTCGTCGAGCCGCTGGGGGCGACGGACACGTCGGTCCAGGCGACGTGGGACTACGCGGCCGACGACTGGCGGCCCGACTTCGTCGCCGCCACCTCCGACCTCGCGCCCGGGATGCTCCGGTACGGCGGGCTGTTCAGCCGGCACTATAAGTGGCGGGAAGGCGTCGGGCCGGCTGGCAAGCGGCCGGCCGTCCGCAACTACTACTGGGGCGGGACGGACGACAACCGGGTCGGCACCCACGAGTTCGTCGACCTGTGCCGGCGGACGAAGGCCGACGCGATGTACTGCGTCAACTTCGCCAGCGACGGGTGGCCGCAATTCGCCGCGGCCAAGGAGGAAAACCGATCGGCCGACGCCGCCGAGGCGGCCGACTGGGTGTCGTACGCCAACGATCCCGACCATAAGGAGCGGAGGGCGAACGGGTCAGCCGACCCGCTCGGAATCAAGTACTGGCAGCTCGGCAACGAGACGAGCTACGGGGCCGGCGGGTTCACGAAGGACCAGTCGATCGAGCAAACCATCACGTTCGCGAAGGCGATGCGGGCACGGGACCGGTCGATCAAGCTGCTCGGCTGGGGCGACGTGGCGACCGGCCGCAAGGCCGAGACGTGGGCCACCGACCTCGCCCGTCGCGCCGGCGAACACATCGATTACGTCGCGTTCCACATGATGCAGCAGTCGCCGCCGAAGGGTAGGGCGTCGGTGCTGAACAGCCTGCGGTATCAGGACGTGCCGCGCGAGGCGTGGGACGAGCTGATGGGGATGGTCCCGCGGGTGGCGGCGAAGCTGGCGTTGATGGAGCAGGCCCTCGACGTGGCCGGGTCCAAGCACCCGCTGGCGATCACCGAGGGCCACCTGAGCCTGTCCCCGCGGAACATCAACCCGATCCTGACCGAGTGGCTGACCGGCGCGTACCACGCCCGGGTGATGAACCTGTACCACCGCCACGGCGGGCGGGTGAAAATCGCGACCGGGGCCGACTACTGCGGCAACCGGTGGACGGTGAACGCCCTGATGATCCAGACGCCCGGGCGGCAGTGCTACCTGCTGCCGGCCGGGGCGGTGATGCGGCTGTTCCGCAAGCACGACGGGACGCACGGCGTGGCCGTCCGGGCCGCCCCGCCAACGCTGGACGTGTCCGCCAGCAGGGCGGGCGACAAGGTGTTCCTGCACGTGGCGAACACCGACTACGCCAGCCCGGCCGAAGCGACGTTTGCCGTCGCCGGCATGGCCGTGACGGCCGCTCGGGTGTTCGCGATCGCGCCGGAGTCGCCCCGGCAGGCGGTGAACGAGAGTCAGCCTGACGCGCTGGCGGTAAAGGAGCACGTCGTCCCGCCCGGCGACGTCTTGAGGTGGCGGTTCCCGGCCCGGTCGGTCAGCGCGGTGGAGCTGACGTGCCGACCGACGTGACGGCGGGCCCCTCACGTTTTGATCATCGTCAGGGGCCCCATTTCGACCCGGTGGGCTAAAGCTAGGAGCTCGTCGACGGCCGCGTCGGGGGTCGCCGGTCATCGGCCGGCCACGGTGCCGCACAGGCGTCCGGAGACGCAAGCCGCCCGGCACGCGATGGCGTGCCGGGCGGGTCAGTTCAATTCGGGAACGCCGGGTCGGGTGGCGGCGGGTCAGTTCCTGAAGATGTCCCCGTCCACCTCGGAGTACGCCAGCCACTCGGCCGGGGTCTTGTACCCCGTCGATCCGGCGTAACTGCCGTTCACCCACATGATGCCGCCCTCGGCATACTTCGTGATCGACTTGGCCACCGGCCAGATGTTGTCGAAGATGGTCTTGAACCCGGCCAAGTTCGACGCGGACACGCTGACGCCGACCGTGTCGCTCCCGCCGACGGCGAGGTTCGGGGCCCTGTAGACGTTGCGCCCGAGCGTGATCGTGTCGGACGGGAGGCCGCCCTCGACCCGCAGGAACCGGCCGCTGGACGCGGTGTTCGTCCCGAGGTTGTCGAGGATGTTGAGGTCCAACACCGTCCGGCCCTGCGGGTCGATCGGGTTGACCGCGATCCCGGACTGGGCGTTGTCGTTGATCGTGTTCCCCCGGATCATCACGTGCTGGGCCCCCGGGTTCACGTTGATCTGGTAGTTGTTCACGTTGTTGTTCTGGAACACGACCCAGCTGCTCTTCGTGCTCGCCGCCTCGGTGTCATCGCCGCGGGGGGCGACCCGGAGCGGGCCGTCCTTGACCGTGTTCCCGTAGACGTACGCGTACGACCCCCGCTGGATCTCGATCGTGCCCTTCGTACCGTCCTGGCTGTCGACCGACCCGCGGCCGAGGTTCGTGAAATTGTTGTACGCGATCAGGATCCGGTTCATGTCGGCGGCCCGCAGGACGTGCTCGCGGGTCGAGTTGGCGGCCGTGTTGCCGAGCACGACGACGTCGGTCCCCTGGGCCCAAAGGAGGTAGCCGCGGATCCCGGTGACCGACGGGGCGTCGTTGTCCTGGACGATCAGCCCGTTCGGGTTCTGGTTCGCGTTGATCGCGTCGTCCACGTTCAGGAACGTGCAGTCGCGAACCGCGACCCCGGTCCCGCCGATGTACATCGCGCTCACGCCCGTCTTGTTCGCGACGTTCCCGACCGGCTTGTACGGGCTGTCGAACGTCAGGTCCTCGATCACGGCGTGGGTGGCGGACGAGAACGTCTGGATCGCGGTCGTTCCGCCGACGACGTTCAGGATTGGGTTCGCGCCGGTCCCGTACGCCCCTAGGTGGACGTTCGCCCCGGTGATGGAGAGGGCGGCGTTCGTGTTCCAGGTCTGCCCGCGCTTGAACAGGATCTTCACGTTGCCCGCTTTGGCGAGCGACGCGGCCTTGGTGAACGACTTGATCGGGGCGCCTGACGTGCCGGCGTTGCTGTCGTTGCCGGACGCCGCGTCGACGTACACCACCCGCCGGCTGTCGCCGGCCACCGACACGGTGGTGCTGGTCGTCGACGCCTTGCCGTTGGCGTCCGTGATCGTCAGCTTCAGCGTGTACGTGCCCGGGGTGTCGTACACGTGCCCGGCCGTCCACCCGGGCAGGTTGTTGTACGCGGCCTTCGGGTCTCCGAAGTCCCAAGCGTACGTCGCGTAAAGGACCGAGTTCGGCAGCGTGCTGCTGACCGCGTTCACCGCCACCGGCAGACCGGCGACGCCGGACTGCCCGACGATCTTGATGACCGGGGACGGCGTGCCGCCGTTCCACGTCGTGCCCGGGGGCGGGGGCACGGCCCCCGGCGGCGGCGACGCCGGCGGTGACGTCGGCGGGCTGGTCGTCGGCGGCGGCGACGTGGGCGGCGAGGTCGGCGGCGACACTGGCGCGTCCTTGACGGTGACGGCCGCAGACACGGACGCCCCGGCCGTCCCGTCCGCGGCGTACGGCACGGCGACGATCGTGTGCGCGCCGGCCGCGGCGTTCCAGGGCAACAGGATCGACCCGGCCTCGCCGCCGAGCGTGAACGGCGCGGTCTCGTCCAGCGCCACGTACTCTCCGTCGACCATCCAAGCGACCTTCTCGACGTCCGACCCGTTCGCTTCCGCGCGGACGGTGTAAGCCTGGCCGTTGCCGGTCGTGAGCACCGCACCGGACGACGGCAGCGTGCCGGCGGACGCGCCCGTCGTGGCGTTCACTAGCGTCAGCCAATTGATCCCTGGTACACCCGGCGGAACCACCACCGGCGGGATCACTGGGGGCGTGGTCGGCGGCACGGCGGCCGCCAGAACCGTGAACCCGACCGTCGTGGACCCCTGGACGCTGCCCGTCCCGCCCGCGCCGCTGAACTGCACGACCTGGAGCGTGTGGGCCCCGACCGGCGGGGTCCAGTCGAGGTAGTCGGTCTTGCCGTTGACCACCTGGTCGCCGCCGATCGTGTAGGCGGCGAAGGACTCGGTCTTGATCGACGTCCCGTCGATCCGGAAGTCCAAGCTTCCGGCCGTGCCCGACGGGACGCCCTCGATGTTCAGTCGGGTGCCGAGCGCGGCCATGTCGACCACGTACCCGTCCGTCAGCGTGCCCACCCGGGCGTCGGTCGCGGCGTTGACCAGGTAAGCGGCCGGCTGAACGGCGGGCGGCGGCGGTACGACCGGCGGTACGACCGGCGGCGACGTGACCGGGGCGACGGCCGTGAAGGCCAGAGTCGTCGTCCCCTGGACCGTGCCGGTCCCGTTGGCCTTCGACCACTGGACGACTTGCAGCGTGTGGGTGCCGACCGGCGGGGTCCAGTCGAGGTAGTCGGTCTTGTTGTTGACGACCTGGTCGCCGCCGATCGTGTACGCCGCGTACGACTCGGTCTTGATCGACGCCCCGTCGATCTTGAACTGGATGCTGCCGGCCGTCCCGCTCGGGACGCCTTCGATGTTCAGCCGGGTCCCGACGGTCCCCATGTTGATCGTCATCTTGTCGGTCATCTTGACGATGACCTTGTCGGTGGCGGCGTTGATCAGGTTGGCCACCGGCTGGACGGCCATCAGGCGCCGGTCCTCGAGCACCTCGACGACGTTCCCGCCGTTGGCGCGTGCGGCCGACAACACCGCGCGGCTGCCGTCGCGCCGGCTGCCGGCACCGGACGGGGTCCGGTGCTGGGGGGCGGCGTACGGGCGGGCGAGAACGATCGAGCTACGGGACGGCAAAGCCATCGCGCGGACCTCCTTTAAAGGGCCTAGGGTGGCAAACAGACCGGGATGTCTGAAAGCGTGGCCGCCGGCCGGCGAGAACAACTACTGCGGGCCGACGACCGACCTCTGCGTGGGCGATACAGGTTTAGACCGACCCCACAAATCGATCAAGATGAAAATCGCCTCAGAAGACATAAAACTACCGGCGTCGTGCGGCAATCCTGCGGCGGTCCGGTTAGGCCGAACCCGAAGACCCGTGCGGCGAGGAAACGGGGGCGGCACGGGCTTTTGCCGATCACCGTTTGGCGAATGCAACCTTGCGTCGGTTGAGACTTCCGGCGAGGGGTGGAACAGTCGCCCCCGGCCCGGCGCTGGCCATCTGGCCGGTACATTTTGATCGACCCCGCGCCCGCTCCGCCCGAAGGAAAAGCCGCCGCTGCGCCCGTTCGCGCGGCGGCGGCTTCGTGGGCGGCCGGGAGTCACAGGATTATCGGGCCGGGCGGCCGTCGGTCGGCCGCCGCCGCAGCTCAAACGTTCCGGAACACGTCGCCGTTCACCTGGCTGAAGGCAAACCATTCCGAGGGGCTCTTGTACCCGGCCTGCCCCGTGTAACTCGTGGCAACCCACATCACGCCCCCCTGGGCGTACTTGATGATCGACTTCGGCACCGGCCAGACGTTGTTGTAGATCGTCTTGAACCCGCCCAGGTTCGTCCCCAGGACGCTGACCGGGGCCGTGTTATCCGACCCGACGGCCAGGTTCCGGGCGACGTACGTGTTCTTCCCGAGCGTGATCGTGCCGGGCAGGAGCCCGCCCTCGACCCGCAGGAACCGCCCGGTGGAGGACGAGTTCGTCGCCGTGTTCCCGACGATGTGGATGTCGGAGACCGTCCGGCCGTAATTGTCCCGCGGGTTAATCGCGATCGCCGAGATCGCGTTGGCGGAGAACGAGTTGTTCCGGATCGCCAGGTGGTGGGTCCCCGGGTAGACGTTGAGCTGGTACCCGCCGATCTTGTTGTTGTCTATGACGACCCAGCTCGTGTTCGTGCTCGACGGCTCGGTCCCCTCGCCCCGCGGGCCGACCCGGATCGGCCCGCCGTGGGTCGTGTTCCCGTAGATGTACGCCCAGCTCCCCCGCTGCATCTCGATCGTGCCCTTGCTGCCGTCCTGGCCGTCCCCGGCGGACTGGCGGTTCAGGTTCGTCAGGTCGTTGTAGGCGATCAGGACGTTCTTCCCGTCCATGATCCGGATCGTGTGCTCCCGGGTCGAGTTGGCGGCGTGGTTCCCGAGGGCCACGACCCCGTTCCCCTGGAGCCAGCCGAGGTAACCGCGGATCCCGGTCGCCGACGGGGCGTCGTTGTCCTCGAAGATGAACCCGGTCGGGTTCTGGTTCGCGTTCACCCCGTCGTCTACGTTCAGGAAGGTGCAGTCCCGGACGGCCACGTCCGTCCCGCCGACGAACACCCCGCTCACCCCGGTCTTGTTCGCGATCGCGCCTTTCGGCTTGTACGGGCTGTCGAACGTGAGGTTCTCGATGACCGTGTGCTTGCTCGACTTGAACGTCTGGATCGCGCTGGTCCCGCTGGCCACGCTCAGCACCGGGTTCGACCCCGACCCGTACGCCCCGACGTGCACGTTCGCCCCGGTGACCGACATCGCGTGGGTCGTCGTCCAGGTCTGCCCGCGCTTGAACAGGATCTTCACGTTCCCGGACTTGGCGAACTCCGATGCCCTGGCGAACGACTTGATCGGGGACGAGCTCGACCCGCTGTTCGAGTCCTTGCCGGCCGACGCGTCGACGTACACCATCCGCCGGCTGTCGCCAGTGACCGAGACGGTCGTGCTCGTGGTGGACGATTTGCCGTTCCCGTCCGTCACCGTCAGGCGGACCGTGTAGGTGCCGGCCCGGTCGTACACGTGCCCGGCCGTCCAACCCGGCAGGCGGTTGTACGCCCCGGACGGGTCCCCGAAGTCCCAGGCGTACGTCGCGTACAGCGGGGAGTTGGGGACGTTGCTGTCCGTCGCGCTGACCGTGACCGGCATGCCCGCCACGCCGGTCCGGCTGCCGAGCACCTTCAGCACGGCCGTCGGGGCCGCGCTGCTGACCGACCCGGCCGGGGTGACGGACCCGCCGCTGCTCGGTATCGCCACGACCGGGGTCGACGTCGACCCGCCGGTCGAGCCGGTGGAGGCGGCCTTGCCGGTGACGGTGAACTTCAGCGTCCTGCTCGCCGACAGCGTGCCCTTGCCCGACGCCTGGCTGTACTGCAGCACCTGGAGCGTGTGCGCCCCGGCGGCGGGGGTCCAGGAGTGGAAGTCGCCGTTCGTGTCGGCCCCGATCGCGTACGGGGCGAAGGTCTCGGTGATGACGGTCTTGCCGTCCATCTTGAACACGACGCTGCCGGCCTTGCCG
>JAQGHJ010000335.1 GCA_028288905.1 Phycisphaerales bacterium
CCGCGATACCGCTCGTAGCGACCGGTCTCCTTGCGGAACCTGGTTGCGGCCACAACGGTCGCCCTACGTCAGGGCTGCTGGATCCTCGCAAAATCAGGGCAATTAGCGCTTTTTCCTCGAGCGGATAACCAACCTCCCTTACTTTTCCCACCCATCGGCGGGGGCCTAACGTGGCGTCCGACGGCGGAGGAATTGGCCGCCCCCGCCGCCCGCCCGTCCCAGCGGCCGACGCACCGTGCGGCGGACCGGGCTACTGCTGCACACCTGAAACGGGTGCCGCACATATCCAGTTCGCAGACCCGGAACCGCCCGCGAACCGACGTTCTCGCCGTCCCGCGTCGATCGTTTCATTCGCTCGGCAGGATGGACAGGTATTGCCGGAACGGGCCGACGGCGTCCCGATACTGGTAGGCCATCGCCTTGGCGACCTGGTGCGTGTGGCCCAGGTCGTGGACCGTCCACGCCGCCAGCAGTTGCCCCAGGGAGACGCCGCCGAGGGCCGGGTGGGTGCCGCGGCGGACCAGGTCGGCCGGCGTCAGGTTAAGGGCGTACAAGTCGTCGAGGCTCTGCGCCCGCAGCGCCGCGAACGTGTCCAACAGTTCGGACAGCGGCCTGTCGCGGCTGGCCTCGACCACCGCGTACCGGTCGAACGTCGGGAACGGCACCGCCTCGCCGTGTTGCAGCAGGATGCGGACCCGCGGCACCCAGTTGGTCTGCTCGGCCCCGACGAGGTGGGCGACGACGTCAAACGGGCTGAAGGTGGCGTCGCCGTAATTGCCCCGGGCCCAGAAGTCGCTCTGCCCGCCAAGCAGGGCCCTGAGGGCGTCGGGCGTGCGGCGGAGGACCTCGATGGACCGGTCGACCTCGGGTGCCATGGCAAACCTCCTATCGGGGGACCGTGAGAGACGCCTCGGTCGTCCGCCGCCGTGTGTCGTCCGCCGCGGGGCCTCCCGTGGCCCCCGCGGCGTCGTCGGGCGGGCTGGCCGGTTCCGGCGGGCCGGCCGCTCGACTTTCGGCCGCCGGCGGCGAACGATCGGCGGACCCGACCGTTTTGGAGCACCGCCCGTTATGCAACACCGCACCCTCGGCCGCAACGGCCTCCGCGTCTCCGCCCTCGGCCTCGGCTGCATGGGCATGAGCGACTTCTACGGCGGGCGGGACGACGCCGAGTCGACCGCCACCATCCACCGGTTCCTCGACCTCGGCGGAACGCTGCTCGACACGTCGGACATGTACGGCCCGTTCACGAACGAGGAACTGGTCGGCCGGGCGATCAAGGGCCGGCGGGACGCGGCCGTGGTGGCGACGAAGTTCGGCATCGTTCGCTCCGCCACGGACCCGCACGTCCGCGGGTTCAACGGCAAGCCGGACTACGTCAGGGCCGCGTGCGAGGCGAGCCTGAAGCGGCTGGGAATCGACACGATCGACCTGTACTACCAGCACCGGGTGGACGCCGACACGCCGATCGAGGAGACGATCGGGGCGATGAGCGAGCTGGTGGCGGCCGGCAAGGTGCGGCACCTGGGCATGAGCGAGGCGTCGCCGGCCACGCTCCGGCGGGCCTGCGCGGTCCACCCGATCGCGGCGCTGCAGACCGAGTTCTCGCTCTGGAGCCGGGACCCGGAGGACGAGATCCTGCCGGCCTGCCGGGAACTGGGCGTCGGCTTCGTCGCCTACAGCCCGCTCGGGCGGGGGTTCCTGACCGGCCAGCTCAAGCGGTTCGAGGACTTGGCCCCGGACGACTACCGCCGGTTCGCCCCGCGGTTCCAGGGGGAGAACTTCGGCAAGAACCTCGACCTCGTGAAGCGGATCGAACAGCTGGCGGCCGAGAAGGGGGTCAAGCCGTCGCAGCTCGCCCTGGCATGGGTGCTGGCCCAGGGCGAGGACATCGTCCCGATCCCAGGCACGAAGCGGCGGACGTACCTGGAGGAAAACCTGGCGGCCGCCGCCGTGACGCTCACGCCGGACGACCTGCGACGGATCGACGAGGTCGCCCCGAAGGGGGCGGCGGCCGGCGAACGATACGCGGCGAACATGATGGCGTCGTTGAACCGGTGAACGAGGCCGGGGGCCTACTGAACGAAGAACGTCGAACGCGACACGGCCGACGACTAGCACGGCTTCATGGCCTTGGAGCGCGTTGAGCCCCGAGGGGGCGTGTGCGATTTTCCCGATGCCAGACGCCCGACACCCGACCCCCGACCCATAACCCTCCCTACAATCCGCTTTTTTCACCGCGAGGCCCCGCGTGCCGCCGACCACCGCCTGCCCGACGTGTAAGCGATCCGTCCCGATCCCAGCCGATGACGAGCCGATGGGGGCGTTTCCGTTCTGCTGCGAGCGGTGCAAGCTGGTGGACCTCGGGCGTTGGATGGACGGGCAGTACCAAATCCCGGTGGCCGACGACGACTTGGACGAGCAGGCGGGCGACGCCGGGCCGGCAGGCGAAGACGACCCACCGTCGACATCGGGGCGGAGTCGCGTGAGGCGGTGACCGAATCCCCACGTCCAGCACCTCGACCCCGCACGGCTACGGCACTTGCGTGAGGGGTGCGTCCCGCCACCTCCGACGGCCGCCACAATCCGCCTGCCGATCTGAGCCGGTAACCCGCCCACCGCGATCCCATTGGCGACGACGCGGGAGTGCGTTGTGCGACTGGGGTCGCCCCCTATAATGCCGGCCATCCCGGGGGCAAGGGTGCGCTACCGCTCGGCACGACTGGGCCGATCACGGGGCGGCACGCCGGGGGAAAACAGGGATTAGGAGAGCCATGGCGGACGAACAACAGAGCAATCCACAGGTTACGTTGCGCGCGATCGACTGGCGGGAGGTGTTCCCGGTCACCCACTTGTTCCGGGCGTTCCGGGTGGCCGTTCACCCGTCGAAGATGGTGCTCGGGCTCGTCGCGCTGCTGGCGCTGTACGCCGGCGGGCGGATCATGGACGGATTGTGGGCGACTGGGTCGCTGGCCAACTTCGGCGAGGCGAAGGCGTTCGAGCAGTCCGCCACCGGCGACCGGTCCGGGGCAAATTTCGCGGACGAGATCGCGGCCGATCGTAAGGCAAACCAGATTAAGTACGCCGGGATCTTGCGCGGGTCCAAAATCGTCGAGAACGAGAAGGCGAGCGAGGAGGCGGCCGAGAAATTCAGCCGATTGAATGAGGTCCGCAGCAAGTTGATGTGGCTGCGGAACGATGAGGTCGCGAGGTCCGACAAGATCCGGGTCGACGCGGAGGAGGCGGCCAAGAAGCTGCCAAGCACCGAGCAGGACCAAAAGCTTCGAGAGGCCCGAGACAAGTATCGAGCGACCGTCGCCGCGTTAGACGCGGAGGTGGTCGAACGCTACGCGGACCTCAAAAAGATCAAGCCCCACGGCGTGTTCGAGGAGTTCCTTGAGTATCAGGTCCGGCAAGTGAACGCGGTGGCTGCCGGCGTCGTCGGGAACAACTGGGTGGTCCCGGGCGGCGTTTTGACCAGCGCGTACAACTTCTTCGCGGTCGGGCCGGTCTGGCTCTGGAAGTTCCACCCGCTGTACGCGGCGCTGTTCACGGTGCTGTTCCTGCTCGTGTGGGCCGTGTTCGGCGGGGCGATCAGCCGGATCGCAGCCGTGCAGGTCGCCCGGGACGAGAAGATCTCGGTCCGCCAGGCGTTGCGGTTCAGCCTGAACAAGGTGCTCAGCTTCGTGTTCGCCCCGGTCATCCCGCTGGCGATCGTCGCGATCCTCGGGCTGTTGATCGCGGCCGGCGGGCTGCTGATGTACGTGCCGGTCGTCGGGCCGATCGCGGTCGGGGCGATGTTCTTCCTCGCCTTGATCGCCGCCGTCGTGATTACGCTCGTGCTGTTCGGCACGGTCGGCGGGTTCGGGCTGATGTTCCCGACGATTGCGGTGGAGGGGTCGGACAGCTTCGACGCGATCAGCCGCAGCTTCAGCTACGTGTTCGCCCGCCCGTGGCGGATGGTGTTCTACACCGCCGTCGCCGTGGCATACGGGGCGCTGACGTACCTTTTCGTCCGGTTCTTCGTCTGGATCGTGCTGATGGTGACCCACTACTTCGCCGGGCTGTTCCTGGCCGGGCAGCCGGGCACGTACTTCGGCCGGATCTGGCCGGAGCCGAGCCGGTTCTGGGACTTCCGGTTCCCGTACGACATCAACTTCGCCGGGCTGGCCTGGTCGGAGGACATCGGGGCGTTCCTGATCAGCCTGTGGGTGTACCTGCTCATCGGGCTCGTCGGGGCGTACGCGATCAGCTACTACCTGTCTGCCAGCACGATCATCTACGCCCTGATGCGGCGGGAGGTCGACGCGACCGAGCTGGAGGACGTGTACGTCGAGGAGGTCGAGGACGACCTGGCCGACCTCGCCCCCCCGGCCGCCGCGACGGCC
>JAQGHJ010000451.1 GCA_028288905.1 Phycisphaerales bacterium
AGGGGGGGGGGCTTTACCCACGGGGGGGGGTGCGGGGCGGGCGGCCGCGGCTGGCGGACGGAATGGCCGGCCCGGCCCCCTCCTCGTCGGTCGCCGCCGTCACGCCCCGGCCGGCCGGGCCAGCCTCGCGACCGTCGCGACCAGCGCGGCCGGGTCGAACGGCTTGGGGACGTGGGCCTGGAACCCCGCCGCCAGCGCCCGGGCCGCGTCGGCCTCGCGGGTGTACGCGGTCAGCGCGACCGCCGGCAGCGGCGGTGCCGTCCCGCCCCGCTCGGCCTCCGCCTCCCGGACCTCCCGGACCAGGGCGTACCCGTCCCCCCCGGCCATCCCGACGTCGCTGACCAGGACGTGGAACGGCTCCGCCTCCACGCCGCCGTAGTACGCCGACAGCGCCTGCACCGCCGACCCGACCGCCACGACCTCGGCCCCGGACCGTTCGAGCAGGGCTTGGACGGCTAGGCGTGTGCCCACATCGTCCTCCGCCAGGAGCACGCGCACCCCGCGGAGGACCGGGGCCGGCGCGAACGCCGCCGCCGCTGCCCCGCCGACCGTCCGGACCGGACCTGAACCGGAAGCCGCCGGCTCCGCCCGCACGTCGGCGAGCGGCAGGTCGACCGTGAACGTCGCGCCTTCGCCCTCGCCGGCGCTCTCGGCCCGGACCGTCCCGCCGTGCAGTTCGACCAGCTGGCGGACGAGCGCCAGCCCGATCCCGAGGCCGCCGATCGCCCGGGTCGTGCTCGCGTCGGCCTGCCGGAAGCGGTCGAACACGAACGGCAGGAACCCGGGGCTGATCCCCCGGCCCGTGTCCGCCACCGTGACCCGCAGGTTGCCGTCGAGCCGCCCCAGGCCGACGCTCACCCGGCCCCCCTTGGGCGTGAACTTGACCGCGTTGCTCAGCAGGTTCCACACCACCTGCTGGAGCCGGTCCGGGTCGGCCGCGACCCGCCCGGCCCGCTCGTCCAGCGCCGTCGCGACCGCCACCCCCGCCGCGTCGGCCATCGGCCGGACCACGTCGACCGCCGCCCGGACGACCGCCGCCGCGTCGACCTCTCGGACGTTCAGCCGGAGCTTGCCGCTGGTCATCCGGGACACGTCCAGCAGGTCGTCGATCAACTGCCGCTGGTTCTCGGCGCTCCGGCGGATCGTCTCGGCCGCCGCCGGCTGGTCGGCCGGCTTGACCGCCCGGGTCGCCAGCAGGTTAGACCAGATCAGGATGGACGTGAGCGGCGTCCGCAGTTCGTGGCTGACGACGGCGAGGAACTCGTCCTTCATCGTGACCGCCCGCTCGGCCTCAAGCCGGGCGGCCTGCTCCTGCTCCAACAACTTTTGCCGCTGCTCGCCCAGCCGCTTGGCCTCGGTCTGGTCCCGGCACACCTTGGCGAACCCGCGCAGGTTCCCGTCCGCGTCCCGGATCGCGCTGGTCACCCCGTTCGCCCAGAACCGGGTGCCGTCCCTCCGCACCTGCCAGCGGTCGTCCGACGCCCGCCCGGCCTTCGCCGCCGTGGCCAACTCGTTGCGGTCCTCGGCGGCGGCCAGGTCCTCCGGGGTGAAAAGGACCGACATGTGCCGCCCGACGATCTCGTCCGCCGCGAAGCCGAACACCCGCTCGGCCCCGGGGTTCCACGACGTGATCCGGCCGTCGGGGTCGAGCGTGTGGACGGCGTGGTCGCGGATGTTCTCGACCAGCAGCCGCAGCCGTTCCTCGCCCTCGCGGAGCGCGTCCTCCATCCGCTTCCGCTCGGTCAGGTCCCGGGCGACCTTGGTGAACCCGACCAGCCGCCCGTCCGCGTCCCGCAGGGCGGTGATGATCTCGTTGCCCCAGAACCGGGTCCCGTCCTTGCGGACCCGCCACCCCTCGCCCTCGTACCGGCCGTGGGCCTCGGCCATGCCTTTTTCGTGCTCCGGCTGGCCCCGCTCCCGGTCCTCGGGCGTGAAGAACACCGAGAAGTGTTGGCCGACGATCTCCCGCTCGGTGTACCCCTTCAGCCGGGCCGCCCCCTCGTTCCATAGCGTGACCCGGACATCTGCATCCAGCATGAAGATCGCGTAGTCCGGGACGTTCTGGACGAGCACGGTGAACAGCCGCTCGGCGTCCCGGCGGGCGTCCTCGACCCGCCGCTCGACGAGCCGGTCCCGCTCGGCCGCGGCGCGGCGGACCGCCGGCTGCTCGGCGATCACCCGGTCGGCCAGCAGGGCCGCCGACCCGCCGCGGAGCGGGTGGACGGCCTGGAGGCAGGCGGCGCAGAACTGCCCGAGGCCGTCCATGACCCGCACGTCCTCGGCGTCGAACCGGCGGCCGTCCCCGCGGGCGACCAGCCAGACCGTGCCGACCGGCCGGCCGCTGATGAACAGCGGGACCAGCAGGGTCTCGGCGATCCGCGGCTCGGTCCGGGCGAGGTAGTCGAAGTGCCGGCCCGGCTCGGCGAACAGCTGGGGGGCGGCCCGGTCGACGACGACGCCGCACGGGCTGAAGTCCCGCGGGGCCATGCCCATCAGGTGGTGGGCGTGCAGGCCGGCGATCGCGTGCCAGCGGAACACGACCCCGGTCCGGTCGTCTCCGGCGGCGTCGTGTTCGAGCAGGCTGATCCCGGCCGTGTCCGCTTGGCACAGGTCCAGCGCGGCCTCGGCCAACCGCTGGAGGATCGTGTCGGGCGCGTCGGCCAGCGCCCGGGCGAGGGCCACCAATGTTCGGGCCTCGGCCGCGTAGTCCGGTGCCCGCGGCGTCCGCCGCGCCAGTTCGTCGGTGACGATGATGTCGTCCAGTTCTGCCACAGTTCGGGATGATATCCAGCCGCCGTCCGGCGGCCCACTGCCGGGTGACTAACAGGGGAGCGAACCGCACGACCCAGACAAAGGGGGGGAGGCGGGAGATCGGCCGGCGAGCCTTGGCGTCCGTGGGGCGTCGCCCGTGCGGCTGGGCGAAAGGCGTCGGCGGTCCCGGCGTGGTCGTCCACGATCAGCACGACCGCTATCACCGCACCGCCTTCGGCGGCCGGGCCGCGGCCGGCGGGAACGCCACGGCGAACGTCGACCCCTTCCCGACCGCCGACCCGACCGACAACTCGGCCCCGAGCAGCGTCGCCGCCCGGGCCGCGATTGTCAGCCCGAGCCCGACGCCCGGCCGCCCGTGCGTCTCCCGCCGCCGGAACGCCTCGAACAGCCCGGCCACCCGGTCCGCCGCGATCTCCGGCCCGTCGTCCGACACCGACAGCGCACACCGCCGCCGCGACTCCCCCCGGCCCGCCGCCGGCCGCTCGGGGGACCGGCCGACGGACCCGCCTGGCCGGTCGTGGTCGGCGAACCACCGCCAGCCGTCGGTCGCCCGGGCCGCGAGCGCCGCCCGGTCCGCCGGGTCGAACCGGGCGCCCGTGAGCCGGCCCAGATCCAGCCGGCCGGCGGACGAGTAGGCGTAGACCGTGTCGGACGCCGCCGCCGCGGACGTGACCGTGACCCGGCCGAACCCGGCGACGTTGGGCTGGTCACGACCGCGGCCCACACGACGGCGGTCGCCGCGGGTGGCAGCAGCGAGGCGGCCGACACGATCGCGAACAGCCTTTGCCTCACGCCGCCACCCCTTTCGGTACCGCCCCGCACTCCGGGCACCGGCCGGGGCTCGCGCGGAGGTCGTAGCCGCAGGCGGGGCAGAGGCCCGTGGCGGCCTTCCGTCGAAACCGATCCCTAGCCCACTGCCACAGGCTCCAGCCGGGCA
>JAQGHJ010000505.1 GCA_028288905.1 Phycisphaerales bacterium
CGGGGGGCGGGTGGTGGAGGCGTTGTGCTTTGCCCGGAACCCGCTGCCGGCGGCCGGAGACTGAGGTGCCTGCCGCGGCGTCCGCGGCCGCATGTTGTGGTTCGGCCGTCCCGGCTGCACGTGCGCGCCAGAGGCTCGCACCTTCGGCGATGGACCAACGATGGGTCGGGACGCCGCCGGCCCGCACGTCGGGGACCCGTGGTACGCGGAACGAGTGGTCCGGATGCGGGCTCTGCACGCATGTGCAGCCGAAACGGCCGCACCACAAGAGACGCCGACGGCCGGCATGGCCGGCCCTACGATCGTCCCCGCCCATGACCGAGCCCGCACCCGTTGCCGCCCCGTTCGCCCGCACCCCCGCCGGCCTCCCGGTCGGCTTCCGCCGCGCCCGATCGGCTTGGCAGCTCGACCTGCCGCGGCTGTTGGCGTTCGCCCGCGGCGAGCGGTTCGCGTTCTTCGACTTCGGCCCGGTGGACGCCGTCGCCGTGCGGGCAGCCCGCGACGCCGGCCTCGGCGTCGGCACCGTCGACCTGCTCGACTGGCCCGCCCTGCTGTCGGCCGACGCGGGCCGACGCCGGGCCGCCGTCGTCGCCAACGCGTCCCACGTCCGGTCACTCGCCGCGGCCGGCGTCACCCGCTTCCTCACCGTGCTGGCCCCCGACGACCCGGCCGGCCCCCGGCGGGATCACTTCGCGTACGCCGTCGAGTCGTACCGGTCGCTCGCGGCCGCCGCGGGCGAGTGCGGGGCGTCGATCCTGATCGAGGGCGCACCGGGCCGCCCGCCGCACTTCGCCAACCTCGGCTGCACGCCGGCCGACCTCCGCGCCTTCCTGGCCGCCGTCGACTCGCCCGCCGTCGGCGTGAACTACGACCCGTCGCACCTCGTGCGGATGGGGATCGACCCGGTCCGGTTCCTCCGCGAGTTCGCCGACCGGGTCGGCCACGTTCACGCGAAGGATACGGTGTTCCCGGAAGCCGAGCGGTACGAGCACGGCACGCTGCAGCAGGCCACGTTCGCCGCCCCGCACGCGTACGGCGGGCACGCGTGGCGGTACGCCCTACCGGGCCGCGGGGTCGTGCCGTGGCGGGCCGTATGGGACGCCTTGGCGGACGTTGGGTACGTCGGCGGGGTGAGCATCGAGTTGGAGGACGAGGAATACTTGACGGACGAGGCGGCCGAGCGGCGGGGGTTGGTCGACGCGCGGGACTACCTGGAGCGGGGATGAGGGGCGGGCGCGGCTCGTCGTTCGAAGCACGACGCGACGAATACGGACGAGAAGGGTACCTACCAGCCCCACCCGGAAGGGTGGGGTCGGACATTGACAGCGCCGTTCGCCAGAACCCCACCCTTCCGCGGGGGCTGCTCGGCATCCGCGGCGCGATAGCGCGTGAGGGCAGGCAGGTCGCTGGCCGCGTCCGGCGACGGCAAGGCGCTGGCGGCCGCCGGCCCCGGCCGCAACTGGCCCTGGCTCGTCGCGCTGCCAGACGGGGCGCTCCTCGACCCCGGCATGGAGTGCGGCTGGGTGAAGGCCGTCGCCTTCGCCCCCGGCGGCAACTGGTTCGCCGGCGGGTCGCACGGCGGGGACATCTACCACCGGAAGGTCGGCAAGTAGGCCGGCACGGGTGCCGCCCCACCCCTGCGGGCGGCCGCCTCGGAGGCGGGACCGACCCCTTCTGCGGCATCACCCCCGCTTTCCGAACCGCGCCGCGACGCGCAGCCCGTCCTTCACGTCGATCGTCAGGTCCCGCAACGTCACGTCCCCGAGCGAGAAGGCGACGAGCGGCACCTTGTGCCCCTCGTGCGCCTTGAGCTTGGGCTGGACCACGCCGGCCACGAGCGAGCCGACCACGCCTTCGCCGGTGCAGTTCAACCCGGACACGGTGGCGGTCAGGGCGTCGTCGACGTCGAGCCGGGCGGTGATGCGGACGACGCCGCTGACCATCATCTTCTTCGCCTTCACCCGCACGTCGGCGACCACGGATCGCTTGCCCTCCTGACGCAGGTCCACGTCCACCGACTGGACCTTGATCCCCTGCTGGGCCGCGGCGGCCGACGCGGCCGCCAGCGCCAGCGTCTGGATGTCGGCCGCCGCCACCCGCGCGTCCACCTTCCCCGCGGCCGCGTCCGTCAGCACCAGTAACGGCCGGCCCGACTTGTCCTTGGCGAACGCGAGGCCGACGTCCTCGGCCGTCAGCCCGAACTCGACCTGGCTCGACTCGTACCGGACCGGGCGGCCGGACACCTCCAACGCCTTGACCCGCAGCCCGGGCTGCCGCTTACCCGTCAGCTCGGGCTTCGGCGGCGGCTCCGTCGCGCTGACCGACGCCCCGTCCAGGTTGACGACGAGGCGTTTGACCTTCGGGTAGTCCGGCGCGTCCACCGTGACCGGCACGCCTTTCTTTGGCAGCGTGAGCACCTCGGCCAAAGCGTCGCGGATCGAGTCGGTCAGTTCGTCGGCACCCGTGGGGAACGCTTTACCAGCGAGAGGGAACAAGGGGGTCCTTTCGTTCCCTCGTCGGGAACTTGATCGGTAGCGAACAAGGAAATGGAGGGGGCGGCCGCGCCGGTCCGGGCGCGAAACGCCACCGCCCGCCGGCTTGCCACCGGCGGGCGGAACAA
>JAQGHJ010000508.1 GCA_028288905.1 Phycisphaerales bacterium
TGGGGGGCGGCGGCCGGCGGGACGTTCACGCTCGCCGTCGTCCTGGTCGCGGCGTGGTGGGCGGTCGACCAGTACGCCGACCAGATCGCCACGTTCAACGTGCTCCTGCTCGGCCGCTACATCACGCTCGTCGCGGTGGGTGGGCTCGTGCTGGCCATCGTCGGCGGATTTATCGAGCACCGCCGCATGCGGGAGGAGACGCACGTGATGGCCGCCCTGTTCGCCAACGCGCTCGCGGCCGTCGGCGGCGGCATGCTGTGGCTCCTGTACGCGATCCAGTCGGGCGCGTTGGCAGGCGTGAAGATCCTCTGAGGGGGCTTTCGCGTGTGGGGTTTGTCGCCGGGCGCTCGCGGGACGCCCGCAGTGACGGGGGCGTTGATTCACACTTCAGCGGGGGGGGCGACCTCGCCCCGCCAATCCTGACCCGCCCCTCGGCCCGCGGGACGGAGCGCACCCCGACCACCCCGGCCGCTCACGCCTCCCCCGCCTCCATCCACGCGGCCAGCAGGTCGATCGCCGACTTCAGGTCGTGGAGGTGGATGCACTCCGTCGTCGTGTGGACGTACCGGGTCGGGACGCTCAGCGTCATCGTCCGGCGGCCCGCGCCGGCCCGTTGCATCGGGCCGGCGTCGGTGCCGCCGCGGGGCAGGATGCTGAGCTGGCACGGGATGCCGCGGAGCTTCGCGACCCGCTCGAAGTCGTCGATCATCCCGCGGTCGGAGATCGTCAGCGAGTCGGCGATCGTCAGCGCGACCCCGTCCCCCTGCTTCGTCACCCGCTCGTCCTCCGGGACGCCCGGCAGGTCGACGCAGAGCGTCGTGTCGATCGCGATCGCCAGGTCCGGGTCGGTCGCGAACGCGGCCGGGCCGGCCCCGCGGCAGCCGACCTCCTCCTGCACCGTCGCGGCCAGCGTGACGTCGTACCGGATGGCCTTCGCCTGCCGGACGGCCTCGATCGCGACGTACGCCGCCACCCGGTTGTCGAGGCACTTGCCGGTCACGCAGTGCCCGACCTGATCGAACGTTTGGGCGAGCGTGACCGGGTCGCCGATCCTTACTTTCCGCCGCACCTCGTCGGCCGGCAGGCACAGGTCGACGAAGAAGTCGCCCACCTCGGGCACCTTCTTCTTGTCCTCGTCCTTGGCGATGTGGACCGGCCGGCCGGTCGGGTTCAGCAGCCCGACGAGGTCCCCACCGCCGGACGACTGGACGAGCACCCGCCGGCTGCACAGGTTCTTGGCGTCAAACCCGCCGACGTTGTACACCCGCAGAAATCCGCGGTCGTCGACGTGCCGGACGTAGAACCCGATCTCGTCGGTGTGGCAGGCGATCGTCACCCGTTTGGCCGGCGGTCCGCCGGCGACGGCTGGGCCGGTCGCCCGCTTGGTCGCCAGCAGATTGCCCATCGCGTCCGTCCGGACGTCGTCGAACAGCCCGGCCACCTCCCGCTCGATGATCGCCCGGACCCGCTCCTCCCGGCCCGGCACGCCGGGGGCCTCGGACAGCGTCTTCAGAAGGGACAAGTTCGGGACGGCGACGGTCGGGGCGGTGGGGTCCGGCATGGTGGCCGGCACGATACGGCCGCCCGCCGGCAACGGCAAAGCCCACAGACCGTGGTCCGTGGGCTTCGGTTTGCGTCGATTCGCGATCGGCCCTGCGGGTCGCGTTCCGGTCCGTCATCGGCACGGCCGCCGGTGTCTCCCCTATGCAGGGCTCACGCCTTCGTCAGCACCATCAGGATGTGGTGGGCGACCGCCTGGGTGGCCTGGTTCTTGTCCGCCGGCCACTTGTCGGCCATCGCGGTCAGCTCGTCGATCCCCTGCTGGAGCTTGGTGACGACGCCGGCCGCGTCGGCCTTGTCGTCCAGGTTCAGCCGCCACTTGCCGTCCTGGTCCACGACCGGCACGGTCACCTCGGGCATGCCGTGGCTGGCCTTGATGACGACCTTGCCGGTCTTCATCTTGGTGTCCCCGGTCGTGCTCGACTCGGACGTGAGGGTCGCGAAGTCTTGGGTGAACACCGCGTCCTTGTCCATCGACTCGAACCGATCGCCGCCGAACTTGGCCGCCCACGCCGCCTTGAACTTATCGATGCTGGCGTCGAGCGCCGTCACGTCGGGGTTGGACGCCTCCAACCGCTTCTGGTCGGGCTCGGCCAGGTGGTTGGTCATCGTCTTGAAGTTGCCCTTGTTCACCGCGTTCTGCACGACCCCCTCGAGCAGCCCGCGCATGCCGCTGACGTCCGACGACCCGCTCGGGGTCGCGCTGGCGACGGCGGCGTCCTTCAGGTCCTTCGTCTTCTGGGTGGTCGCGTTGACGGCCGACCCGACCGCGTCGCCGGCCGACTTCATCCCGTCGCTGGCCATCTGGCCCGGCGTCTTCTTCTCGCCGGTGCTGCTGGTCGTCGACTCGCTCTTACAGCCGACAACGCCGAGGGCGATCACGGCACCGGTCAAACAGGTGAACAACTTCATAGGGGGCTCCTTCGCTCAGAATCCTCGTTCGGGCGAACCCCGTGCCCCTTCCGGTGGGCCCACGTCAGGGTTCGCCCGAGAGACTCTAGGCAAAGGTTGCACCTGGGTTCGGCACAACAAGGGGTTAAATCGTCGTCACGCCCAAAGGCTGACAGACGCTCCGGTTACCCCTCGATAGCGGCTCGCCAGTACTCGCTTTTGGCGGGTCGTCAAACGCCCGTTCGCCGGTCGTGCAAAAGGGTGACGGGGTGCCGCACCGCTCACATCTCCGTCTGTGCGGGACGCCGCGTCGTCGCCCGCCGTCACTTCGCCGGATGCTCCTTCAGGTCCTTCGCCGCCTCCTGCAGCGCCAGCACCGCGTACGCCGTCGTCAGGAGCGGCTTGTCCTCCATCCACCGCTTGCTGCCGGCCCAGCTGCCGTCCGGCTGCTGGCTGGCGGCGAGCTTGTCGATCAGCTCCGCCCGCCAGTCGTGCTTCGCCCCCTTGGCGTCCGTCACGACCGGCTCGTCGTACGCGTTCAAAGCCTTGGCGAGCGTGTGGTAGTAGTAGTACAGCCCGCTCGTGGCGGCCTCGGGGCTGTTCAGCTTCATCCCGGGGTTCTCGTCGAGCGTCCAGTTCTTGGCGATCCAGGCCCACGCCGCCTTCACCCGCGGGTCGTCCTTCGTCAGCCCGGCGTAGATCATGCTCTTGAGCCCGGCGTACGTCATCGACCCGTAGCTGCGGAGCAGCCGCCGGCCGTCGGGGCCGACGTACTCGCCGGCCGGGCTCTCCCCCTTATTCGCGACCGAGTAGATGAACCCGCCGTCCTCGCCCGCCCACGGCTGGTCGTTGCTCTCGGACCGGTTCTGCACCCGGGTGAAGAACTGCAGCGCCGCCTGGAACGCCGGGTCGTCCGGCTTCAACCCGGCGTCGTGCAGGGCGTCGACCGTCACCTGGGTGTTGGACGCGTCCGGCCGGCCGCCCCGGCCGTACCCGCTCCCGCCGTACCACGGGTTGGCCTTGTCCTTCACGACTTCGCCCTTGGGACCGGCACCGGCCATCCGCTCGGTCCACTGGGTGCCCTTGAGGTACGCCACGCCCTTGTCGATCTGCGGCTTGAACGCCGGGTCGTTCGCCGCCGCCAGGCTGCTCAGGGCGATCGATGTGTTGTAATTCGCCAACCCGTCGACGTAGATCCCGCCGCTGTCGAGCTGGTACGTCAGCAGCTTGGCGTACCCCTTGGCGACGAAGTCGGTCTTGGTCGTTACGCCCGGCTGCTGGACGAAGGCCTTGAGCACGATCGCGGTGAGGGCCGGCGGCTCCTCCGGCTTCGCCTGCCACCCGCCGTCGGGCTGCTGCTGGGCCTTGAGCCAGCCGAGCGCCTTGTCGACCGTCGCCTGGGCCTTGGCCGCCGGGCCAG
>JAQGHJ010000538.1 GCA_028288905.1 Phycisphaerales bacterium
GTCCGACGGCTCGGTTGGTCGGCGGTAGCCGTCGCCGCGGCGTGGGTGTACGGCGTTGGGAACAAGGCGTTGGCCTACCCCGCCAGATGGGCGGCAACCCCCGGCTCGTTCGACGAAGCCGGCGACCGGGCGGCCGACCTGATGGCGGTCGCGGCGGTCGCCTTCGTCCTCGTCGCCGTGGCCGGCCGGATGCGCACGGGGAGTTGGCCAGGCAGTCCGCTCCGGGCGGCCGGGTGGGCGCTGGCGGCCGCGGCCGGGCTGGGGGCGACCGCCTCGGTGGCCACGTACATCCGTTTCTCCGACCGCGGCCCGGCGACCGCGTTCCCGGTCGCCGACGCCGTCACCCGCGGTTGGTTGGGGGCGGTGTTCGGGCTTGTCGTCGTCCGCGTCGTCCCCCGGCCGCTGGCCGTCGCCTCGGCCGACGACCCTACCGCCCGGGCGTTCGAGCCAATCCTGCGGCCGCCGGTCGCGACGCCCCTGCCGACCGTCGATGCCCACCCGGCCGGCGGCTTGGAATGAGCACGCCGTCCCGCCGGTTCTACCCGTGGACCGACGCGCCGCCACCGCCGCAACCCGAAGGCCGACCCCATGCCGCCACCCGCCCCGCCGCCCGCCGACCCCGTCTCCCCGCCGGACGTGTACTTCAACCGCCGGTCGTTCCTCCGGGCCGGCGCCGTGGCCGGGAGCGTGGCGGCGACGGCGCTGGCGTACCGGTGGCTGAACCCGTCCGGCGGGGCGGCGGTCGAGACGGCGAAGCTGGCCGGGCTTACCGCCCCGGCCACCAGCCCGGCCGCCGCGGCCGCCCTCGGGTATCGGGTCGACGAGCCGCTGACGTCCCTCCAGGACGTCACGAACTACAACAACTTCTACGAGTTCAGCACCGACAAGGAGGGCGTCGCCCCGGCCGCCGCGGGGTTCAAGACCGACGGCTGGAAAATCGTGGTCGACGGGCTCGTGGCCAAGCCGACGACGTTCGACCTCGACGACCTGCGGCGGACCGCCCCGCCCGAGGAGCGGGTGTACCGGATGCGGTGCGTCGAGGCGTGGTCGATGGTGATCCCCTGGGCCGGGTTCCCGCTGGCCAAGCTGCTGGCCCGGGTCGAGCCGACGAGCGCTGCTAAACACGTCGCATTCGAGACGCTGCTCGACCCGTCCCGGATGCCGGGCCAGAAGACGGCCGCCCTGAACTGGCCCTACGTCGAGGGGCTGATGATGGCCGAGGCGATGCACCCGCTGACGATTCTGGCGACCGGGCTGTACGGCCGGGAACTGCCGCCGCAGGACGGGGCCCCGGTCCGGCTCGTCGTGCCGTGGAAGTACGGGTTCAAGGGGATCAAGTCGATCGTGAGGATCTCGCTCGTCGACAAGCAGCCGGTCACGACCTGGGCCGGCCGGGCCCCGGACGAGTACGGGTTCCTGGCGAACGTGAACCCGCAGGTCGACCACCCGCGGTGGAGCCAGGCGAACGAACAGCGGATCGGCGTGCCCGGCCGCCGCCCGACGCTGATGTTCAACGGGTACGGCGAGCAGGTGGCCGGGCTGTACGCCGGCGTCGACCTCCGCGCCAATTTTTGACCGACCCCTCGCGACCCCGACCCTGTCGTCCAACCCGGTGCGTGACCCATGAAGGGCTTGCCGTTCTCCCGGACCGTGGTGGCGATCAACGGGGGCGT
The DNA here is from genome assembly GCA_028288905.1 of Phycisphaerales bacterium. Lineage (GTDB taxonomy): Bacteria > Planctomycetota > Phycisphaerae > Tepidisphaerales > Tepidisphaeraceae > Humisphaera. The sequence continues at coordinate 1,674 of JAQGHJ010000538.1, forward strand.
CCCGCTGGCCCTGGTGGCGTGGGACGCGGCTCGCGGCGAGCTCGGGGCCAACCCGGTCAACTTCGCGATCCGCACGACCGGCCTGCTGTCGCTGATCTTCCTGCTGCTGTCCCTCACCGTCACCCCGCTCCGGCGGGTGACGGGCTGGAACTGGCTGATCGGCTACCGCCGGTCGCTCGGGCTGTGGGGGTTCGGGTACGCGTGCGTTCACCTCGGCATCTACGTCGGGTTCGACCGGGCGATGAGCCTCGCCAGCACGTGGGCCGAGGTCGCCAGCCGGACCTACCTGCAGGTCGGGTTGGCGGGCGTCCTGCTGATGGTCCCGCTCGCGGCCACGTCGACGAACGGGATGATCCGCCGGCTCGGCCCGCGGCGGTGGAAGGCGCTGCACCGGCTGGCGTACGCGGCGGCGGCGGCCGGGGCCCTGCACTACTACATGCAGGCGAAGTCCGACGTGCGGCAGCCGCTGGCGTTCGCCGGCACGTTAGCCGGGCTGCTGCTTGTCCGGGCCGTCTGGCATTACGTCGACCTCCGCCGCGCCGCCGCCCGAGCGACGCCGGTTCGAGCACCGTCCGCCGCCGCCGTCCCACCGCGGAGGAAGCTCTGGTCCGGCGAGTTGGTCGTCGCCCGCACGTTCGACGAGACGCCGGGCGTCCGCACGTTCCGGCTCGTCCCGCCCGCGGGCGGCGACCTGCCGTTCGACTATCTGCCCGGGCAGTACATGAACCTGCGGCTGACCGTCGGCGGCAGGCCCGTGAACCGGTCGTACACGATCGCGTCGAGCCCCACCCGCCGCGGGCACTGCGAGCTGACGGTCAAGCGGGAGGAGATGGGCGTGTCGTCCGGGCACCTGCACCGCGAGGTCCGCGCGGGGGACCGGCTGAAGGTGTCCGCCCCGGCCGGGCGGTTCACCTTCACCGGCGACGGGCCGGACCAGCCGGCGGTCGACGGCGTCGTCCTGATTGGCGGCGGGGTCGGGATCACGCCCGTGATGTCGATGGCCCGGTACCTGACGGACCGGTCGTGGCCGGGCGAAATCTACTTCGTCGCGGTGGCCCGAACGGAGCGGGACGTCCTCTTCGGCGACGAGCTCGACGCGCTGGCCCGGCGGTTCCCGAACTTCCACCTGTGCGTGACGCTCTCCCGCCCGACGACCGACGGCGCGTGGGCCGGCCCCCGCGGCCGGCTGACGGCGGAACTGTTGACGCCGTTCGTCCCCGACCTCGCCCGCCGTCCGGTCTACCTGTGCGGCCCGGACGAGATGATGGCCGCCGCCCGCCGGCTGCTCGCCGAACTCGGCGTGCCCGCGGGCCGGGTCCACACCGAGGCGTTCGTCTCCCCGGGGTCGCAAGTGGCCGACGCCGGGACGGCCGCCGACGCCGGCCGCGGCGGAGCGGTGGCCGGACCGTCCTTGCTCGCCGGCCCCGCCAACGGCGCGGGCGGACAAGCAGCACGGTCGGCCGGCGGCGGCGGCGGCGTGGCGTTCCTCGACCCGGACGGCACGAGCAGCGGCGGCGACC
>JAQGHJ010000543.1 GCA_028288905.1 Phycisphaerales bacterium
CGACGGGGACGACGACGGCCCGCCGGCCGTGTTTGCGTACCGCGGCGAGGCCCGCCGGGTCACCCATTGCGACGGCCCCGAACGGATCGCCGGCGTCTGGTGGGACGGGCACGACAAGACCCGGGACTACTACGAGGTCGAGGACGAGGCCGGCCGCCGGTTCTGGATCTTCCGCGTCGTCCGCACCGGGCGGTGGTTCCTGCACGGCGAGTTCGGGTGAGGCGGGAACAAGGACTGATGAGTGCTAGGCGGGCGACGTCTGGGGCGGGGTACACCGGGCGGCGGCGGGGCGGGCCGGGGCGACCGCGGCCACGACGGCCAGCAGCCGGGCCGGGTCGACCGGCTTGGTCAAGTGGGTCTGGAACCCGCTGTCCAGCGCCTTCTGCCGGTCCTCCGGACGTGCGTAGGCGGTGACGGCGACGGCGGGAGTGGCGCCGCCGGCGGCGGCCGGCAGGGCGCGGATCTGGCGGATGAGGTCGTACCCGTCCTGCCCGGGCATCCCGATGTCGCTCAGCAGTACGTCCGGTCGGTGGCGGGTCAACAGGTCCAGTGCCGCGGCGGCCCCGGCGGCCATCAGCACCTCGGCCCCGCAGTCCTCCAGCACCCGGCAGACGTACTCGCGGGCGTCGGCCTCGTCGTCGACGACGAGCACCTGCAGCCCGGCGAAGCTCGGCGGGGACAGGTCCGGGGTCGGGCCCGCGCCGCCGTCGGCCGCCGGCAGGGCGACGGCGAACGTCGACCCCCGGCCCGGCCCGGCGCTGTCGGCCGAGACCGTCCCGCCGTGCAGCTCGACGAGGTGCCGGACGATCGACAGCCCGACCCCGAGCCCCCCGTGCCGGCGGCTCGTGGACCCGTCCTGCTGGCGGAACCGGTCGAACACGTGCGGCAGGAACGCCGGGTCGATCCCCTGCCCGCTGTCGGTTACCGCCACCCGCACGTGCCCGTCGACCCGCTCGACCCCGACCGTCACCCGCCCGCCGGCCGGCGTGAACTTCACCGCGTTCGTCAGCAGGTTCCACACGACCTGCTGGAGCCGGGCCGGGTCCCCCCACACCGGCTCGGCCGGCCCGCCGTCCGGCCCGGCCAGCTCGACCCGCTTGGCCGTCGCGGCCGGCCGGCACGCCGCCACCGCCGCCCGTACCACCCCGCACACGTCCGTCTCCCGCGGCTCGAGCCGGAGCTTGCCGCTGGTGATCCGGCTCATGTCCAGCAGGTCGTCGACCAGCTGGGCCTGGAGCTTGGCGTTCCGCTCGATCACCTCGACCGCCTGCGGGACCTCGCCCGGCGGGATCACGCCGCGGCCGAGCAGCTGCGCCCACCCCAGGATCGCGTTCAGCGGGGTCCGCAGCTCGTGGCTCAGCGTGGTGAGGAAGTCGTCCTTCAGCCGGCTGGCCCGCTCGGCGTCCGACCGGGCCGCCTCGGCCGCCGCCCGCGCTTCCTCCGCCGCCTCCCGGGCCTCCTGCTCGCTCCGCAGCAGCCGCTCCCGCTCCTGCTCGCCGGCCTTGCGGGCCGTCACGTCCATCACGATCCCGGACATGACCCCGGCCGCCTTCCCGCCGCGGGACACGCCCTTGACCCACACCCACCGCAGCCGCCCGTCCGCCCCCCGGACCCGGCACTCGAACTCGACGTCCCGCCGCCCGCCCGCCGTCGACGCCGACCCCGCGGCCGCCAGCTCGGCCCCGACCGCGTCCCGGTCGTCCGGGTGGACGTGGGACAGGAACCGGTCGACCGACCAGTCGGCGACCGGCTCGGCGTACCCGAAGATCGCGTCGTGCAGCGCGGACCGGCTCGGGCTCCGGCCGGTAGCCAGGTCCAGCTCCCAGTGCCCGATGTGGACCGCGTCGAGCGTGAACCGCAGCCGGTCCTCGGCCCGGCGGAGCATCCCCTCGAACCGCCGCCGCTCGGCCCGCTCCCGGGCCTCGGCCAGGGCCCGTCGAATGCTGGGGACCAGCCGGTCCATCCGCTGCTTCAGCACGTAGTCCGTCGCCCCGAGCTTCAGCGAGTCGATCGCGTTCTCTTCCCCCAGGACGCCGGACACGAAGATGAACGGGACCTGCGGCCGCAGTTCCCGGGCGATCCGCAACGCCGACATGCCGTCGAAGTCCGGCAGCAGGTAGTCGGACAGGATCAGGTCCGGCGGGCGGTCCGCCCGCAGCGCCGCCTCGAACCCGGCCCGGGTGTCAACCCGGGTGATGTCGGCGTCCAGCCCGTCCCGGCGGAGCCGGGCGGCGGCCAGGTCCCCATCCAGCGGGCTGTCCTCAACGTGCAGGACGGCGATGCGGGTGGGCGGGGCGGCCGGGAGGGGTGGCGGGCCGGCCGGGGGCGGCGCGTCGAGATGGGGCGACGAGAAGGGCATGCGTGTGCGTCCGTGACTACCGCCGGCCGCGCGACTCCGTCGCGCCGAACCTCCCCCTTAGACCCGTCGACCGCCGCGTCGTGAGTCCCGCGCGGCCCGCCCCGACGGTCCCGCACGGGCGACCTACCCGGGCGGCCGTCCCGGCGGCGGTGACGTCGCCGGCCCGCCCCGGGCCCGCACCGCCCCCGGCGGCGGCTCGTTCAGCACCGCCCAGAACATCCCCAGGTCCTGCACGGCGTCCACGAAGTCCTTGAACCCGACCGGCTTCACCACGTACGCGTTCACCCCGAGGCTGTAGCTGCGGACGAGGTCGACCTCCTCCCGGCTGCTGGTCAGCATCACGACCGGGATCGACCGCAGCCCCGCCTCGGACTTGATCCGCCGCAGCACCTCCAGCCCGTCCACCTTCGGCAGCTTCAGGTCCAGCAGCACGACGGCCGGCAGCCCGAACGGGCGGTTGGCGTACGCGCCTTGGCAGTTCAGGTAGTCCAGCGCCTCGGCCCCGTCCCGGGTGATGACGACGTCGTTGGCGAGCTGGCTCTTGGCCAGGGCCGCCAGCGTCAGCTCCAGGTCCTTCGGGTTGTCCTCGACGAGCAGGATGGGCTTGAGTTCTGCCATGCGAAACACCGCGATGCGCCGCCGTCGCGCCGCGGCTCATCGCCCCGGGGCGCGGTCGCCGGCCGGGCCTTGGGCCGACCGGGGCAACGAGAAATAGAAGGTCGCGCCGCGGTCGACCTCCCCCTCGGCCCACGCGCGCCCGCCATGGCGGGCGACGATCCGGCGGACGTTCGCTAGCCCGATCCCGGTCCCCTCGAACTCCTCCATCCGGTGGAGCCGCTGGAACACGCCGAACAGCTTGTCCACGTACCGCATGTCGAACCCGACGCCGTTGTCCCGGACCGAGAAGACGTGCTCGCGGTCGTCAGACTTGCACCCAACCTCGATCTCGGCCCGCGGCCGCGGGCGGGTGTACTTGACCGCGTTCGACATCAGGTTCTGGGCGACCAGTCGCAGCATCATAACGTCCGCCGTCACGACGGGTAGAACATCGATCCGAATCGTTACGTCCCGGTCCCCGGCGTCCCGCCGCGCCTCCCGGGCCGCCTCGGCGAACAGCCGGTTCGCCTCGACGTCCACGAGCGACAGCGACGACCGGCCCATCTGGCTGAACAGCAACAGGTTGTCGACCAGCGTGCCGGCGTACTGGGCGGATTCGACAATCGTATCCACGTACCGCCGCCCGTTCTCGGTCAGCCCGCCCCCCTCCATTTCCCTTAGCAGTTCGGCGTACCCGACGATGTGCCGGAACGGGGCCCGCAGGTCGTGCGACACGCTGTAGCTGAACGCCTCGAGCTCCTTGTTGCTCCGCTCCAACTCCCCAGACAGGTCCGCCAGTTCCTCCGCCCGCCGCAGGACGATCCCGACCACGTCGTTCCGCAG
>JAQGHJ010000557.1 GCA_028288905.1 Phycisphaerales bacterium
GGCGGGGATCACCCCGAACCAGTACCCGGCCTGCCCCGCGACCAGCTCGCCGAGGTCGAGCGTGCCGAACATGAGCACGACGCACAGCACGGTCAGTCCGAGCGGGATCTCGTAGCTGATCATGTTCGCCGTCGCCCGCAGCCCGCCGAGGAACGAGAATTTGTTGTTGCTCGCCCACCCGCCGACGACCACGCCGTACACGGCCAGCGAGAGCATCGCCAGGACGTACAGCACGCCGATGTTCAGCTTTCCGGTGGCGAAGTCCCAGCGGTAGGTGACGCCGCGGACGAACTCGCTGAACGACCCGTCCGGGTTCTTCACCAGCTCGATCGGGGCGTCGACGGCGAAGGTCTGGCTCGCCCGGGCTTTGTCGGCCCCGACGAGCACCGCGTCGGCCGGCAGCCGGGCCTTGATGGCGGCGACGTCCTCCCGCTCCTTGTACCCGCTGAGGTCGACGGCCCGGGTGAACTGCCGGGTCCGGCCGGCCGCGTCGGTCTGCTCGTACGTGACGAGCGCCTTCGTGCCGGGGGCCGTGTAGTCGGCCGTCTCCTTGGGCACGAGGAACGCGACCGGGCCGTACTGCTTGGCCGGCACGGGGTCGACGACCGCGTTCGGCGGCAGGTTGGCCCGGGCGGCCTCGACGCCGCTCGTTGTCGTCGTGCCGGTCACCTCGACGTCGCGGGTGCTCTGGTACGTCCCGCCCCACGGCATCACCGCGATGCTCATGATGATGACGAGGATCATGATCGCCGGGGCGATCGTGAACAGCACCGTGTCGACGCCCTTGGGCTTGTAGTCCTCCTTCAGGAAGAACTTCAGCCCGTCGGCCAGCGGCTGCCCGAGCCCGAACGCCCGCTTGAGGAACTTGAACGGCAAGATGCCGAAGTCGAATCCGACCCGGTTCGGCCCGACTCGGTCCTGCGTCCACGACGCGACCTTCCGCTCGAGCAGGATCATGTAGGCGATCGTGCCCAGGATCGCGAAGTGCGACACGGCCGCGATGTAGGCCCAGGTCGGGACGTGGGTGTAGATCCAGTGGAACATGCAACTCGCTCGTCAACGCGTCGCGGCGGTCGTCGGGCTCGCCGCCGTCACTTCGGGTCCTTGAATCGTACCGACGTCAGCACCTGCTGGAACTCGACCTCCAGCGGTTCGACGTCACGCAGGTCGCCTTGGCAGCTGAACAGGTAAACGCGACCCCCCCGAACGATAATTACATTCACGAGCTTGGCCCGTCGGCCCTCGTCCAAGCCGGCAAACTCCAAGCGGTGCGCCGGGATGCCGCCGACAGTCACCGAGTGGCGGCGGACCACCTTCATGCCCGGATTGGCTTTGGTGAACGCGTCGGCCTTGCTGATCGACAGTCGCAGCAACGTGTCGTCGTCCTCCGGAACCTGGAGGGGGCCGGACGCCAACATGATTGGCTCAGCGAAGTCGGTCTTGGTGTCCTCAGTGTTCCCGCTCGGGTACGCCGTGAACAACAACTGCGGGTCGAGCACCTTCGGGCGGGCCCATGCGTCGGGATACTCGAACGAGATCCGGTGCTCGTTACTGTCGAAACGGGCCATCTTTGCCGGCCGGGTGGCGGCCGGGTCGCTGGCCCGCCCGGTGAGCCGGAACGTCGCTAGCACTTGGTCCGCGGTCGCGGCGAACGCGGGGTCGGGAGCGACCCCCGACTGGAGCATGGCGGAGTAGCAGGTCGATCCGTGCGTCGCGATCACCTGCGTCACTCGCTGCGGCCCGTCCTCCGTCGTGCGCTCGTACACGTGCCGCCATGCCGGTAGCGCCCCGAGCGAGGCCCGGCCACTCTCGACAAGCCGGTAGCTAGGCCACTTGGCCTTGTCGCGGGCGATGGCGAAGGCCGACAGTTGCTCGGGCGTCGCCGCCCGGGCCAGATTGGTAGACAGCAAGGCGACCATTTTCCCGTCAGCCCCCGGCGGGTGTACGGCGATCAGGAGCGGGTCGTCCCGGCGTTCTCGCGGCTCGACCTCCCAGTTGGCGGGGATTGCGATGTCGACCGTCCGGTCGCGGCTCTCGATCCGCTCGAACCCCGCGGGCGCGGTGGCCGGAGAGACCGCCGCCACCGCCGGCCGGGTTGTCGCGGCGGCGGCCGGGGCCATTCCGGCGAATCGGAACGATGACAGAACCTGATCGACCGCCGGCCGGACCGCGGCGTGGTGGCCGGGGACGGCCGCGAACGTTGTCATGTACCAGTCCGCACCGCGGACGGCTGCTACTTGGACGAACCGCTGCGGGCCGACGTCGGGCGGGGTGCAGTCGAACACGACCCGCCACGCAGGCAGGCCGCCGAACGTGGTAGCGCCGCTCTCGACCTGCCGGAAGCCGGGCAACTTCTGGAACGCGGGCAAAACGGACGTCAGGGCCTGTTCGGGCGTCCGAACACCGGCGTTGCGAAAAACCGCGATCCCGAACTGCTCGTCGCCGTCGGCCGGCCCGACCGCCAACGCCACCCGCGGGTCCAGCCCCTTCGTCGGCCGCTTGTCCCACCCCGCCGGCAGGGCGACGCTGAACCCGCCGTCCTGGCTCTCGGCCCGCCGCTCCACCTTCGCGGGTGCCGTCGCAGCGGCCGCCGGACGCGTGGCCGGCCGCGTCGTCGCGGCGGGACGGGTTACCGGCGCGGCCACCAGACGGGCGGGTGCCGGCGGCGGCACCTTTTTCACCTGAGCGTTCGCGGTCCCTACGGTTACTAGCGCGGCAGTTCCGAAGCCGAACATGTAGGACTTGCTACCTGCCATCGCATGCCCCCCGGTTAAACCCGTCACAGTTCCGCGAACTCGAACGCCGGGGCTTCGGCCGCGTCCGTCGGCAGCTTTACGGCCGCGAACGGCTCGCCCATCTCCTGCCGGACGGCCTCGGCGTTGTACAGGCCGGGGCGGCCGAGCAGCTTGTAGTATACGTCGCCCTCCCGCCGGGCCCCTTCCAGCGGCAGGAACGCGGCGGCGAACGGCTGGATCTTGCCGGCGAAGTTCTCCCAGCAGCCGTCCTTCTCGGCCCAGGCGGCGGCGGGCAGGACGACGTCGGCCTGGTCCGTTAAGCTGTTCGGCAGGATGTCCTGCACGACCCGGAACCCGCCCTTGAGGGCGGCCGGCACGGCGGCGGGCAGCCACTTGCTCAGGTACCCGCCGACGACCCAGCCGCCTTTGAGCTTCCGCGTCGCGTCCGTCGGCGTGGCCAACTCCTCGAACGTCGTTCGGGGTCCGGCCAACAGGTCCATCACCCGGCGGACGCCGGCGGCGTTCGGCACCTTCTCGGCCTTGATGCGGAACGTCTCCTTGCCGCTGGTCATGTGCTTGAAGACGTCGTCCTCGGCCGCCGTCGGGACGGGGCCGAGCACCAGCAGCGCCTGAGGGTCGAGCGACCGGACGTACGTGCCGAGCAGGTACGCTTCCTCGCACGCCATCATCGGCGACAGGACCGCGTACAGGCTGCCCTCGCCGTGGGTCGCGACGACGGCCTTCAGCCCGGCCGCCGCCTCCTCGATCGCCTTGCCGTACGTCACCTCGGCCGGGGCACCGTACTGCGTCTTGCGGGGGGTGCGGAGCCGGGCGGGGTCGTGGACGGCCTTGTAGCTGTAGCGGGTGTCGCCGCTGATCCACCAGCCGTTCACGTCGGCGTTGTACCGGGGCTTGACCCGGTAGATCACGCCCTCGTTGTGGTGCAGGTAGATGTTCTCGCCGCCGGCGTCGACCGGGCTGATGCTCGGGGCCTCCTTCAGCAGCCACACCCGCTGCTTGAACAGGAAGTCCTTGTCCAGCAGCGCCCCGACCGGGCACAGGTCGACCACGTTCCCGGAGATTTTGTTGTTCACGGGGCGGCCCGGGAAGATGGCGATCTCTTCCTTGTGCCCGCGGCCCTCGACGAACAGCTCGGCCGTCCCGCTCACCTCGCGGGTGAAGCGGACGCAGCGGGTGCACATGATGCACCGGTCCGAGTACAGCATGACGTGGTCGCCCACGTCCTTCTTCGGGTTCTTGGACTTGTCCTCCTCGAACCGGCTCTGGCTCCGGCCGTAGCCGTAGGAGTAGTCCTGGAGGAGGCACTCGCCGGCCTGGTCGCACACCGGGCAGTCGAGCGGGTGGTTGATCAGCAGGTACTCCATGACCTGCTTTTGGTTGGCGATCGCCTTCGTGCTGGTGGCGTGGACGACCATGCCCTCCCGGACCGGCGTCTGGCAGGCCGGCACGAGCTTGGGCATGCCCTCGACGTCGACGAGGCAGATGCGGCAGCTGGCGACGATCGACAGGCCCGGGTGGTAGCAGTACTGCGGGATGGCCACGCCCGCGTCGTTGCAGGCCTGGAGGATCATCTGACCCGGCTTGGCGTCCAGGGTGCGGCCGTCGACCGTAAACTTGGGCATAGCGGGCGGATCGTAGCCGGGATCGTGAAGGATTTCACTAGCGGGGATTCGCGCCGAAAAACGTGGCGATTTGGGGCCGGCGGGGCAGGCCCGGGCCTTTAGCGGCCGAGGTCGCCGGCAGCGGGTTGGCGGGCCGGTTCGGCCGTCGGGGCCCCGGCCGGCGACGCCGGATG
>JAQGHJ010000582.1 GCA_028288905.1 Phycisphaerales bacterium
GTGGCCGGCCCGACGGCGCGTCGGCCGCGGCACCGCGCGCCGGCGGTGCCGGGAGCAGCGCCGCACTGGCCGGGGGCGGCGGCCAGAGCCAACTCGTCCAAGGGAACAACGGGCAAGCCGACGGCAAGAAGGGATCCGGCGGCGGGCTGCCGCCGCTCCAGGCCATCGCCGACGGCCCGCAGGGCGGCCCGAAGGGACCCGCGACCCCCCCGCCGGCCGACGCCCCTCACCGCATTGCTAAGCCGCCCGCCGCCCCGATCGCCAACCCCGACCCGCTGCTGGCCGACGCCAAGGCGAAGCTCGACGCCGGCGACTACCTCGGCGTCCGGGCCGTTCTGAACGATGCGGTGTGCAACGACCAGTTCACCGGGCCGGCCGGCGACCAGGCCCGCGCCCTGATGGCCGAGGCGAACAACAAGCTCGTCTTCTCCGCCCGGGCGTTCGACGGCGACCCGTACGTCGAGGTGGCGCGGGTCGAGTCGGGCAAGGGGCTGACCGCCATCGCCCGCCAGCACGCGGTGCCGTGGGAGGTCGTGTGCACGATCAACGGCACGTCCGACCGCCGCATCCGCATGGGCCAGACGCTGAAGGTGCCGTTCGGCCCGTTCCACGCGTTGGTGAGCAAGAAGGCGTTCCGGCTCGACCTGTTCCTCGGCGGGCTGCCGGGCGACCCCGGCGCGCTCTACGTCACGAGCCTGCACGTCGGGCTCGGCAAGGACGACTCCACCCCGACCGGCCTGTGGACCGTAGCGGCCGGCGGAAAGATGAAGAACCCCGCCTGGACCAACCCGCGGTCCGGCGAGCACTTCGACGGGTACGACGCCAAGAACCCGCTCGGCGGGTACTGGATCGCCCTCAAGGGTGAAGAGGGCAGCGCCCTCGGCAAGACCAGCTACGGCATCCACGGCACGATCGAGCCTACGTCCATCGGGACCCAGGCGTCGATGGGATGCATCCGGCTGACCGTCGACGACATCAAGCTCGTCTACGAGATGCTGAGCGAGGGCAAGAGCAAGGTGCTCGTGCGGGACTGACTTCTTCCGCGAAGCGGTCCCGACCGTTGACGGTCACAGCCGCTCGAAATGTCGATCATCCCTAAGCCCACGGACCGGAAGTCCGTGGGCTTTTGCGTTCCCAAGCGTCTGTCAGAAGACACTGAACCCCACCCTAACGTGGCTGCCGGCAGAACGAGGTTTCCCCCCGCCGCTTTCAGCGAAATTTCGAGAAATATCGGATTCTGCTTGAACGCGCGGGCACACCGAACGTATACCTAACTGATACAACGCGGCAGCGGTGTCAGGCGTCGGCGTGACACCCCGCCAGACAAACCGTTCGAGCCGACACCGGAGGCACAAGGATGTTGCGAGCCAAGAAGCCAGAGGCCGTGGTCAAGCGGCTGAAGCTGTTCATGTACGGACCGGCCGGCGTCGGCAAGACGACCGCCGCCATCCAGTTCCCCAACTCGTACGTCATCGACTGCGAGAAGGGGGCGGAGAACTACGACAAGCTGATCACCGCCAGCGGGTCGGCCGTCTTCCAGACGACCGACATGTCGGAGGTGCTGGCCGAGGTGAAGGCGCTGCTGACGGAGAAGCACGAGTTCCGGACCCTCGTGATCGACCCGATCACCACCGTCTACAACGACCTGCTGGAGAAGTGCGAGGCGAAGGTCGGGACCGACTTCGGCCGGCACTACGGCGAAGCGAACAAGTACATGAAGCGGCTGGCCAACCTGATCATGGCGTTGGACATGAACGTGGTCGTGACCGCCCACGCCAAGGCCGAGTACGGCGAGAACCTGCGGAAGCTCGGCTACACGTTCGACGGGTGGAAGCAGTTGGACTACTGGTTCGACCTCGTCGTCGAGCTCGGGAAGAAGGGGAAGAAGCGGATGGCCCGTGTGAGCAAGACTCGGATCGAGGGCTTCCCCGACGAGGACGTGTTCGAGTGGTCGTACGACTCGATCAAGAAGCGGTACGACGTCGACGTGCTGGAGAAGGAGGCCCAGGCCGTCCGGCTGGCCGCCCCGGAGCAGGTCCGGGAGGTGAAGGAGCTGCTGAACATCGTCCGGCTGCCGGAGGGGACGGTCGACAAGTGGTTCGCCAAGGCCGGCGTCGACCTGTGGGAGGACATGCCGAACGAAGTGATCGCCAAGTGCATCGAGTTCGTTAAGAGCCGGCTGCCGGCGGCGTTCGCGGCGTGAGGGCGGGTCCCCGCGTCCGGGCGCTACAGATTGTTACGACACGCTACATCCGTGACGGGCGCGGGGCGGCTGAGTCAGAAGCAGCCGTCCCGCGACCCTTTCGTTTCGACCCTTTTACTGTCTTCTGACTTCAAGCGAATCGGAGGCACGACATGCCGAGTTTCAATCGGGTCACGCTGATCGGCAACCTGACCCGCGACCCCCAGGTGAAGCAACTGCCGGGGAGCGCGACGGAGGTGGCGGAGTTCGGGCTGGCCGTCAACCGGCGGTTCCGCACCCAGGCCGGGGAGGACCGGGAGGAGGCCTGCTTCGTCGACTGCACGGCGTTCGGCCGGCAGGCCCAGACGATCGGGCAGTACTGCCAGAAAGGCCGGCCGCTGCTGGTCGAAGGCCGGTTGAAGTACGACGCCTGGGACGACAAGAGCGGCGGCAAGCGAAGCAAGCTGACCGTGGTCGTCGAGAACTTCCAGTTCCTCGGCCGCCAAGCCGAGGAGGGGGCCGAGGACCCGTTCGGCCACGCCGGCGCGTCCGGCCGGTCCGCACAGGCGGCCCGGGGCGGGGCCGCGGGGCACCAGCAGACGTTCGAGAGCCGATTCGCCGAGCGGCGGTTCCGGGAGGAGGACCCGTTCGCGACTGGCGGATCCGACGCGTCCCCCTCTGGGAAGGCCGGCCGCAGCGGCTCCGACAGCCGTCAGCCGGGGGCGGTCCGCCCCGGGGCTGACGCCGACCGGGCGACCGAGTCGGCGCGGGTCGAGGACGCCCCCGCCGAGCGGCCCGGCCATGCGGCCGACGGAGGCAACGGCGAACACGCCGCCGAACACGCCGTCGCCGAGGATCATCGCCCTACCACGACCGCTGAGCGGGCGGCGGCCAATCCTCGTACGTCCGCCCCGGGCCGCTCCAGCCTCCGCGGCAACCGGTCCCCGGCCAAGGCCGGCGCTGGCACCGGCGGGAAGGCCGGGTTCGATCACGAGGACATCCCGTTCTGATCGACGGCCGCCTGCCGACTGACAATAACCATCGGTAGCAACCACGAACCGCCCCCTCTCCCTGCCTCGTCTGGGAGAGGGGGCTTTCCATTGGCTTGCGCCGCCGGGCCGTGCGGGCGACGGCCTTCCCTCGATGCAGATTCACCGCTGATGGTGCTCGTGGGTCGCAAGCGTCGCCTCCCGCCCGTCCACCCACACTCGCCGTACCGCCATCGCCTCGTCCAGCAGCACGAGGTCTGCCCACTTCCCGGGCTCCAAGCTCCCAATCTCCCGATCCAGGCCTAGCACGGTCGCCGGCGTGAGCGACGCCATCCGGACGGCCGTGGGCACGTCCACGCCGGTCGCGTGCACCATGTGGCCGACCATGAAGTCCATGCCGCGGACGCTGCTGGCCAAGCCCGTGCCGTCGCGGGCCAAGCCGACCGAGCCGTCGTTGTAAAACACCTCGCCGCCTCCGTCGGCCGGCCCGAACAGGTACTCGCCCGGCGGCATGTCCAGCGCCCGGCTGCAGTCGGTCACCAGCGCGACCCGTTCGACCCCAAGCATCTTGAGCGTGAACCGCAGCAGGTCCGGCGACAGGTGCCGGCCGTCGGCGATCAGCTCCGTCGTCATCGTGTCGGTGGCCAGGACGAACTCCATCATCCCGCCCTGCATCGGGGTGCCGACCCGGCTGCGGGTGCTGACGTAGTTGCTCATCGCGCAGAAGAAGTGGTCGACGTGCCGGACGCCGAGGTCGTGTGCGGCCTGCATCTCGGTCCAGGTGGCGTTCGAGTGACCCGCGTTCAGACGGACGCCGGCACCGCCGGCCGCCCGGTAAAAATCGGCCGACCCGGGCAGTTCCGGGGCACAGGTGGCCAGCAACATACAGTCGGCGAAGGCGATGTATTGGCGGTACTCGGCTTCGGTCGGCTGCCGGGCGTCACGGGGGTGACAGCCGAGTTTTTCCTCAGCGAAGTACGGGCCGTACAGGTGACACCCCGCCACCCGCCCGAGGCCCCACTCCGGCCGGGGCCCCTCTGCCTTGAACCGCCGGACGAGGCTGAGGAACGCCAGGATCCGTTCGTGTCGCCCGACGGTGTTCGTCGGCACGATGCTGGTCGTGCCGTGCCGCAGGTGGGCGGCGACGGCCGTCGCGAACGCCGCCGGGGTGGCGTCCATGAAGTCGGCCCCGGCCCCGCCGTGGACGTGGACGTCCACGAACCCCGGCGCGAGGTAGCCGCCCGCCGCGTCGACGGTCGGCCCGTCCCACTCGGGCAGCGCGTCGGCCGGGCCGACGGCCGCGATCCGCCCGTCGCAGACGTGGACCGCCCCGCCCTCGATCAGGTGGTCGGGGAGGACCACGCGGGCACCGCTGACGCGGAACTCCTGCGGTGTCGGGTCCGGGGAACGCATGGGAGTACTACCGTCCTACGAACGTGCGGGAGCCCGGCGTTTCCGCCGGGCTCCCTACGAACGGCTAAGTCTGCAGTAACCGGGTCGAAGCCGCCCCGCTCACTTCGCCGCCGACGAAGCCGGCAGCTCGCGGAGGTACACGTTTTTGAACCATAACGTGTTCCCGTGGTTCTGCAGCTCGATCTGTCCGGACGGGAAGATCGGCTCGTTCGGCATCTTCATCCCGCGGGCCCAGTAGTTCTCGAGCGTGACGTTGTCCGTCACAAGCTCGCCGTTCAGGTAGACGGTGACCTTTTCGCCGACCATCCGGATGAAGAACGTGTTCCACTGCTCGATCGGCTTGTCCGCCAACTTCAGCGGGATGGCCGGGTTCTTCTCGTTGTTGTACAGCCCGCCGGACCCGACCTGGGCGCCGACCCGAGTGAGGGCGGTGTCCCAGATCTGCACCTGCGGGCTACCGCGGAGGTAGACGCCGCTGTCGCCGCCCTTCTTGATCTTCCAGTCGACCCACATCTCGAAGTCGGCGTAGTCCTTGGCCGTGCACAGGCTGCGGCCCTTGCCGCTGAAGACGAGCGCGCCGTCCTCGACCTTCCAGTTGGCCCGCATGTTCTCGTCGGCCTCGGCCTGGGCGGCCTTCAGCTCCTCGGGCGGCAGCTTGCCGCGGACGATCGGGTTGTCGAGCTTCTTCTTCGGGTCGAGCAGCCCCTTCCAGCCGGTGAGGTCCTTGCCGTTGAACGCGGCCGTGAACCCGGCCGGCGGCGTGTTATCCGGCGTGCCGGCCGACGCGGGCATCGTCTTCGGGTTCAGCCCCGAGTACGTCGGCGGCGGCGCGGGCGGCTTCGGGGGCGGGGCCGGCCGAGTGGCAGCCGACTTCGCCGTCGGCTTGGTCGCCGGAGACGGCTCCTGGGCCGCCGCGGCCCCGGCCCAGATCAACACGCCCGCCAACCCGCACGCTACTGAACGTCCCGTCATCGGCCGAGCTCCTGTAAGGTTCTAATCGCGGTGTCCGCTACCATTAGTCATGGCGGGACGATCCGTTGTCAGCGGTCGCGATCCGGGCCTCCGCACCGTCATTCTTCGATCTTGATCATGTGCCGCACCGGCTTCACGGCGGCGGTCACCGTCGCCGGCATCGGCTTGTACTTGGCGAGCAACGCCGCCCGCAACTTGGCGAGCGCGTCCTTCTCGTCCGGCAACGCCTTCTCGTAGTCCGGCAGGTTGTGCAGGAGGGTCTTGACCAGCGGCGTCTCGAACGCCTGCTTCTTCCTCACCGCGTCCTGCACCGCCTTGAACGGCTCGGAGAACGGGTTGTCGAGGAACTCGCCCGCCAGGTTCACGCCCTTGGCCAAGTCGGCCGAGGAGAACTCCTTCGTCTGGCCGCCCCAGGTGACCTTCGCCTTGTCGCCCTTGAGCCCCTTGACGACGAGCGTGTACCGGTTGAGGTCCGCGTTGAACGGCACGAACTCCAACACGCCGCGGGTCGACGACGGGCTCTTGAGGTCGCCGCCGTAGAAGCAGAACGGGTAGCGGGTGCTCTCGACCTCGACGGTGCCGCCGGCGGCCGCCAGCACCTTGTGGCCGTCGGTGCCGGTCGCGGCGTTGGCGGCCAAGTCGACGGTGACCGCCCCGACGTTCCCGTCGACGCCGAGCCCCTTGAGGAACGCGTACGCCATCACGAGGTGTCCGTTGGCGTCCGGGTGGACACCGTCGCCGCCGGCCAGGTGGTAGGTCGGGCCGTACTTCGCCTTGCCCTTGACCATCGCGTCGGTCATCGGGCCGAACACGTCGGCGTACGCGACGCCCTCCTTCTCCGCGACCTCCTTGGCGACCTGCCGCAGGGCGTCGAGCGTCTTGTTGTACATGGCCGACAGTTCGCCGGCCTGCTGCGGGTTCTTGGCGTCGCGGCGGAAGAAGTCGGTGTCGACGCAGCCCGGCGACCCGACGACGACGAACCGCACGCCTGCCGCCTTCATCCGCTTCACGATCGCGGTCTGGGCGTCCCGGTACCGCTTGGCCTTGGCGTCGTCGATCGGCGAGTAACCGCCGTCGTTCATGCCGTAGCAGGTCGTGGCGACCGTGGCGGCGAACGGGACGAAGTCGCTCGTCATCCGCCCGAGGAACCCGGGCGCGGTCTCGCCGCCCCAGCCGAACTGGGTGGCGGTCAGCCCCTTGGCCGGCTGGCACGCGGCCAGGTACGTCTCGACGAAGACGGAGTACTGCTTCTGCTCCGTGATCGAGTCGCCGACGACCGCGACGTGGTCGCCGTCACGCAGGCCGGCGACGTCCGCCGCCGGCGCGGCGGCCGGAGCCATGGGTGCCACCGCCGCCCAGCAGGCCAAGGCCGCCGCCCGTCGCAATGTGGTCCGCCGCAAGCGGCCCGTGATCGATCGGATTCGCATCAAGACCTCGTAAGGTGGAGGAACGTTCAACGTCGCCGCAGTCAGTCAGGGCCGTCGGAGGACGCGGGTGAGCATCGTCGGGGGGAGGGGCGACGGCGAGTGCCCCGGCGCCGTTCACGGCTTGCCGGCGTCTTTCAGGGCAGCCGTGAACCACCCGCCACCGGCGGGCTTCGCGGGCACCGCCGCCGGTCGGCGCTGCGGCGTCACCCCGCCCTGCGATGCCGTCCGCGGGCCGGCCGGGGCGTTGCGCTGCTCGGCCGGTTGCCGGGCCGGCGGCGGCCCGCCGGCCGGCGTCCCCTTCTTCAACGACAGCCCGATCCGCTTCCGGGCCAGGTCGACCTCCATCACGGTCACCTCGACCCGCTGCTGCACCTTCACGACCTCGTTCGGGTCTCGGACGAACCGGTCGGCTAGCTGGCTCACGTGCACCAGCCCGTCCTGGTGCACGCCGATGTCGACGAACGCCCCGCACGCCGTCACGTTCGTCACGATCCCCGGCAGCTTCATCCCCGGCTTCACGTCCCCGATCTTGTTCACCCCCTCGGCGAACTGGAACGCCTCGAACCCCTCGCGCGGGTCGCGGCCCGGCTTGGCCAGCTCGGCCACGATGTCGGTCAGCGTCGGCAGCCCGACCTTCTCGGTCACGTACTTCCGCTTGTCGATCCGCTTCCGCAGTTCCTCGTCCCGCATCAGGTCCTTGACCGTGACGCCGAGGTCCTTCGCCATCCGGTCGACGACGCCGTAGCTCTCGGGGTGGACGGCCGACGCGTCGAGCGGGTTGTCTGCCCCGCGGACCCGCAAAAACCCGGCCGCCTGCTCGAACGTCTTCTCGCCGAGCCGCGGCACCTCCAGCAGGTCCCGCCGCGTCTTGAACGCCCCCTTCTCGTTCCGGTACTTGACGATGTTGTCGGCGATCGTGGCGTTGAGCCCTGACACGTACGTCAGCAGCTGCTTCGACGCCGTGTTCACCTCGACGCCGACGGCGTTCACGGCCGACACGACGACGTCGTCGAGACTCTTCCTCAACTCGTCCTGGTCGACGTCGTGCTGGTACTGGCCGACGCCGATGCTCTTGGGGTCGAGCTTCACCAGCTCGGCCAGCGGGTCCATGAGCCGCCGGCCGATGCTGACAGCCCCGCGGCCGGTCAGCTCGAAGTCCGGGACTTCCACCCGGGCCGCCTCGCTCGCCGAGTAGATGCTCGCCCCGCTCTCGAACTCCAACACGACGACCACCCACGGCGGCAGCCCGAGCTAGCGGACGAACGC
>JAQGHJ010000600.1 GCA_028288905.1 Phycisphaerales bacterium
GAAGTCGTGCACCATCAGCGCGTGCAGGGCGACTTGGGCGTCCGGCTCGACGACGGCGACGGCCACCCGCATCCCCAGGAACAGGCTCGGCTCGTCGGCCGCCAGCCGGGCCAGCACGTACCCGTCACCGACCCCGGCCAGCCCGACCGCGTGCCCGGCGTCGAGCGCCGGCCGGAGCTGGTTCATCGCGTGCTCGGCCGCGTCGAGCGGGCGGTTGCCGGGGGACAGGTTGGCCATCCCGCCGTCCGGCTGGCGAGCCGCGACGGTGGCGTGCCCGGTCGCGCTGGGGGCGACGGCGACGTCGGCCGTGGGTGGCAGGTCGGCGAAGAGCTTCGCCAGCGCCGGCCGGTGGGCGGCCAATGCCGCCATGTTCCGGCAGAAGTTCCGCTTGAGCGCGACGCCGACGGCGGCGCCTGTACTGACGCCGGTGGCCGGCGAGGCGACGGCGGGCGAAAGCCGGGAGGGAGAAGCGTCGGCGGGTGAAGGCGCGACCCCGCGCTCGGCCGCCCGGTCGAACAGCCAGGCGGCGTCCGTCCACTTCCGCCGCCGTGCATTCAATTCGGCCAACCGCACGAGCGCGTCGGCCCCGACGGCCGCCCCGCCGTCGCTCGCCAGCGCCGCCGCCGCCCGCGGCAGGTCCGCCCGCCGCAGGGCGGACACGAGCTCGTCCAGAACGACCTGGGCGGCGTCAGGGGCATCGGCGGCGGGTGGGGAGGTGGCGTCGTCCATGGCTGGGCCGGCCGGCAGGCCGCACACCCAGCGTTATCGGACATGCCGTAGCGCGGGCTGTAGCCGGTTTCGGGCGACGGGGAGTCGGCCGCCATGTCGGCAGCGTCGGCCGAGGCCATGGTGGTAGTCGCGATCGTGTTGTAGGGCAGAGTCGAGAGGAGGCGACTTCCACCTCTCCCTCCGGGAGAGGTCGTCCGGGCGAAGCCCGGGCGGGTGAGGGTGAACGTCGAGTCGGCCTCCCGCTATCGGGCCCGGTGGTTGGCGAGTGCGGAACCACTTCGACCTTCACCCTCACCCCAACCCTCTCCCGCAGGGAGAGGGGGCCGGAGGTAGCCGAATCCTTCATCGGCCATGGTGCCCCTCGCCCCGGCCCGTCACCCCCCGTCCTGGCACCGCAGCGCTGCGGCGAACGCCCCCGTCGCCGCCAGGGCGGCGGCCGTGCGGACGTGGTTCCACCCCGTCCACGGCCCGGCGTACTCGGCCCACCGCCGGACCGCGTCCGGGTCGTCCGGGGCGACAGTCGCCAGCCGGTCGTTCAGCGGCACGTTCAGCCCGGCCGTCACGCCGAACGTCCCGGCGACGTACAGCACCGCCCCCGCCGCCAGCCACCCCGCCCCGGCTCGGTCCCACCGCAGCGCCGCCCCGACCCCAAGGGCGGCCGACGCCGCCGCCGTCCCGACGAACGCGCCGAGGAACACCGGGTTCAGCACGGCCACGTTGACGGCCTGCATCGCCGCCACCGCCTGCGCCGCCGGCAGCCGGCCGAGCGCCCGCATCACGAACGCCGAGAAGGCGAAGAACGTGCCGGCCATCAGGGCCGACCCGAGCAGGGCGGCGTACGTCAGGGCGGTGAAGAGGGAGTCGCGGGTGGGCACGGAAACTCCGGTGGGGTTGCCGGGCGATTCTCGTGGTCGCGGCGAGTTGGTGTCAACGCGGCCCGGCCTTGGCGAGCGGGGGCACCGCCGGGGCGCGGCCGAGCCACGTCGGGAACGCCGCCGCCCGCTCCGTCAGTTGCTCGTCGTCGGCGGAGATGTCGACCGCTTGGCGGTTGACGATCAGCGTCGCTTCCCGCCACAGCTTGTCGTACGCCCGGGCGGCTTCGACGAGCCGGCCGGCGAGCCACTGGGTCTCCGGGAACTGGGCGGCCGCCGCGGCCGGCTTGTTCCGCCGCACCAGCCGGCCGCGGTCGGGCAGCCGGTACCACCACAGCTCGCCGGCGTCGTGCCAGATGCGGGCCTGGGCGTCGGGCAGGTGGAACCGGGTCTGCCCGCCGGACGACCAGAGGTCGACGTGCCGGCTGTAGTACGCGACCGGCATCTCCCACCGGTGCGCCTCCAGCTTGGCGAGGTACGCCGCGACGGCCCGCTGGGCTGACGGCCGCCAGTCGGTGGACGTGAAGCAGGTCAGGTCGTTCGACCGGCGGGCCCGCCACCACCGCTCGCACCGGGCGGCGGCGTCGGCGGCCGCGGGGCCGACGAGCTTGAGGATCGTCCACTGTTGAACGGCCATGATGGGGGTGGTGAGGAGCGGGGGGAGCCGTCCGGCGGTCCGCGGTGCGGACCCTACGGGCGGCCATCGTGGGCCGCGGGCGGCGCGGCGTCTAGCCCGGCTCCGCCGCGTCTACCTCGGCTTCGCCGCGATCACGGCCAGCTTCCCCTTGTCCCGGCCGCCGTCCGGGAGGTCGGCCAGCTCGGCGATCAGGACCTCGAACCCGGCGTCCCGCACGAGCCGCACGGTTTCGTCGACCGGGAACGCGTCGTAGAAGAACGTGTGGCCGAACATCGTGTCGGTGAACGCCGGCAGGTCGGTGGCCGACCCGCCGCTACTGAGCATGAAGCGGCCGCCGGGCGCCAGGAGCCGGTACACCTTGTCGACGACGGCCCGGTGGCGGGCCCGCGGGAGGTGGAACAGGGCGTCCCAGCAGACCGCGGCGGCGAACGGGCCGGGTGGGTCGGCGGCGAGCAGGTCGGCCTCGACCCACTTGCCGGCCGGGACGTGCCGGCGGGCGCGGGCTAGCAGGGCCGGCGACCGGTCGACCCCGACGACGTGGTACCCGAGGGCCGCGACCCGCTCGGCGATCGGCCGGCCGGTGCCGCACCCGAGGTCCAGCACCCGCGACCCCGCCGGTGCCGCGGCCAGCAGCAGGTCGAGGTACCCGGCCTCCTTCGGCCGCAGGACCGCGCGGGCCGCGTCCCAGGCGTCGGCGATCTCGTCGTACGGGGTGAGGGGTGGGAGGGGCATGGGAGGGAGACCCAGTTGAGCCGACTGAAGTGTGGGGTGTGGGGCCTGCGAGTCGGGTAACCGACGCGAAGGCCTGCCCAGCGAACGAGGTCGGTCATGGCGACACGCTCCGGGTGGCATGGGCAAACTTCCTGTTTGCCCGTATCCCCGCATCGCGCGCCATCACTGATCGTCGCGGGCCGCGGGGACGAAGTCCGCGACGACCGTCGGGTCGTAGTGGTGCAACAGCAGGTAGTCGTCCCAGCCGTGCTCGCCCTGGCAGGTGACGATGCACGACGCCCGCGCCGCCACGCCCGCGGCCGGAAGGTCGAGCACTGCGGACACGGCCGTCCAGCCGGCCGCCGCCGAGGGCGTTTTGAACGCGAGGTTGACGTACCGGCCGCCGTCGTCGCCGGCCGTTTCCTCGGCCGCGGGCACCGCGCGGCGGAACGCGTTCAGCACGCGCTCCTCGTCGGCCGGCGTCACGCGGCCCGGCTGAAACTGCACGCATACTTCTGGCATGACGGGTCCTCTCGCCGAGCGAACGGACGAATGAACGACGGCCGTCGCCGGCGGATCTCCGCTACCCCGCCTCGGGCTCCGCCGGCTCCGGCGCGAGCAGGTTTGCGTCCCGGGCCAGCGCCCACGACCCGTCCGGCCGGCGGCGGAAGACGCTCAGGGTGTAACCGGCCATCCGCCGGGCGGCCGCTCGTTGCTCGGTTCCGCTGCCGTCGGCGCCCGGGCCCCCGCCGCCGACCGGCGTGACGGTGACGGCCAGCCGCCCCCGGGCGTACGCCACGTCCCCGGCCACCGCGACCTCTTCGAGTTCCCCGTCGCCCGCGAGCCGAGCCCGCCCGCGGCCGGCGTCGAACGCGGCGGCGAACTCGGCCCGGCCGAACGGCGGGCGGCCGGGCGTCAGGAACACGACGTCGTCCGCCGTCAGGGCCAGCACGGCGGCTAAGTCCCCGCGGGCCGTGGCGGCCATCCACGCTTGCTGGAGGTTCCGGATCGCTTGCTCGTCGTCGGCCGCCGCGTCCGCCCCGCCGCCGCCCGCCGGCCCGTCGTGCTCCAGCCGCTTGCCCAGGCTCAGGACGTCGTCGACGCCGAACCCCAGGGCCCGGTAGAAGTCGACGACGGCCGTGTTCGTCGCCCGCACCTGTAGGTTGATCTTCGGGCACCCGGCCGCCCGCAGCCGCCGCTCGGCCTCGGCCATCAGCGCCCGCCCGACCCCGCGGCGGCGGTGGTCCGGGGCGGCCGCCAGGTAGTTGACCCACCCGCGGTGCCCCTCGTACCCGGCCATCACCGTTCCGACCACTGCTTCGCCGACGACGGCCACGAGGAACAGGTCCGGCTGCGCAGTCATCTTGCGGCGGATGTCCTTGGCCGGATCGTTCTGCGGCCGGACGAGGTCGCACCGCCGCCACAGGTCGATGACGGCGGCCTCGTCGGCGGGGCGGAAGGGGCGGATCTCCATGTTCGTGCCACAAAATGAGGACGGACGGAGAGACGGACGGACGATGGGTCCGCTACCGCAATCAGTCCGTGCGGTCGCCCGACCCTACAGCGGCAGCTCTCGAAACGCCGGCAGGTACTCTGCGATGACCGTGTCGGCCGGCGCGTGGCACGACCGCAGGCACGCGCGGATGACGCTCAGCCCGCGGCCGCAGTCGTTGACGACGACGTCGAGGCCACAGTATTCGATCGCGTCACCGTCGCCCAACTGCGACCCGCCGCCGGTCACCTCGCCGAGGTCGCCGAGCGCGTCGGCCAGCGGGTCCTCGTACTTCTCGCCGCGCTCCGCCGGGCCGACGGGGCCGCGGATGAGGACGTAAAAGAAGTGCTGGCCCAAGTCGGCCGCCTCCGCAGCAAACCCGAGCATCACCTCTTGGCGTCCGTCGAGTGGCATCGGCTGGCCGGGCACCGCTCCCCCTTGTCGTACGGCGACGGCGAT
>JAQGHJ010000628.1 GCA_028288905.1 Phycisphaerales bacterium
GTCCGACCGCTAAACGGGGTGCCCATTCGCTTCCATCAGTGCATCCCCAACGGACGGTTCGCCCGGCATCGGCCCGTTCCCGTCCGCCGCTACCGTTCGCGACAAGCCGTCACGGTCGGGTCTCTCGGGTGCGTCTGCCCCTATGGTTCCCTCGTCCCGGGTAGCCGCCGCGCCTTCGCTCAGCGCAAGCGACGCGTGCTCGTACGTCCGCCGGTGCTCCTCGGGGGCCGGGTCGATGATCAAGTCGGTCAGATCGTCGCCTTGGGTGACGAGGATCTTCTTTTGCCGGATCAGTTCGAGCAGGGCGAGGAACACGCCGATGATCTCGCTCTTGCCGGTCCGGCCGGCGACGAGCTGCCTTAGCGTGAGCCGGCCCTCGATCTTCAGCCGGTCCTCGATGTCGGTCGCGTGCAGCTCGATCGGCGTGTCGTCGTACGCGACCTCGTGCATCCGAGGCTTGCGCTGGCCCGTCTCGGCCATCAGCCGGCCGAACGCCTGCAGCAGGTCCCACACCTGAACCTCGTCGAGGTCCACCGGCGGCGGCTCCTCGTTCTCCTGCCCCCGCTTCGCCGGGTACCGGGCGAACCGGTCGAGCCGCTCGGCCTGCCGCCGCTCCAGCAGCACGGCCGTGTCCTTGAACCGCTTGTACTCCAACAGTTGTTGCACCAGCTCGTACCGGGGGTCGGTCAGGTCCTGGGCGGCCGACCGCCCGTCCTTGTCATCCGCCGGCTTCTCCTTCGGCAGGAGCATGGCCGACTTGATCTCCATCAGCGACGCGGCCATCACCAGGAAGTCGCCGGCCGTGTTGATGTCGAGTTCGTTGATGTGCAGCCCGCCGCCGTCGCGCCCGCCGCCCGCCGCGGCGTCGAACAGCGGGGTGTCGCCGAACTCCCCCAGCAGCCCGACGAACTGCATGTACGAGTCGAGGATCCGGCTGATCGGGATGTCGTAGATGTCCACCTCGTCCCGCTTCAGCAGGTAGAGTAGCAGGTCGAGCGGGCCGTTGTACGCGTCGAGCTCGACGCGGTACTCGTGCGGGTCGACGATCGCTCGGGGGTGGGACAGGGACACCGGGCGCGGAGTGTACGCCGCGACCGGCGCGGACGCACGGGATGCGTGGGCGCCCCACACTTCCCAAGGGGGCAGACCGCGAAGAGGCAAGCGGGTCAGCCGGCCGCTTAACTCTTCGCGGCATCACCCGGGACCGCGACCGGCGCTCCCCATCCTCACGCTTCCTCTTCCGAACGGTCAGACTTATCATTCGGGGCAGGGAGCAACCGATCGCGCCCGCGCCGTCTCGCCTCGAACACCTGCCGCCCATGCCCACCGAGCACCGCCAGTTCGCCCAGCAGGTGCTCGACGCCGAGGCGGCGGCGATCCGCGGGCTCGCGCTCGACGAGCGGTTCGACGCCGCCGTCCGGCTGATCCTGGACTGCCCGGCGTCGGTGCTCACGTGCGGCATCGGCAAGGCGGGGCACGTCGCCCGCAAGCTGTCGGCGTCGTTCTCCAGCACCGGCACGCCGAGCCACTTCCTGAACCCGGCCGAGGCCGTCCACGGCGACCTCGGGTCGGTCCGCCGGGGCGACGTCGTCGTCGTGCTGAGCTACTCCGGCGAGAGCGACGAAATCGTCCGGGTGCTAAGCGTGCTGAAGAAGCTCGGGAACGCCGTCGTCGCCGTGACGGCGACGGCCGCCAACAGCCTCGGCCGTCATGCCGACGTGACGTTGGAACTCGGCAAGATCGAGGAGGCGTGTCCGCTCGGGCTCGCCCCGAGCGCCTCGACGACCGCCATGCTGGCCCTCGGTGACGCGCTGTGCCTGTCGGTCATGCGGGCCCGCGACTTCACGGCCGACGACTTCGCGCTCTACCACCCGGCAGGGCAGCTCGGCCGCAAGCTGATCAAGGTCCGGGAGGCGATGGGGTTCCGCCGGGGCGAGAACCTGCCGGTCGCGTCCGACCGACTGACGGTCGGGCAGGTGTTGCACGAGGTCAGCAGCATCAAGCGGCGGAGCGGGGCGGTCGTCCTGGTCGACGAGGCGGGGCGGGTCAGCGGCATCTTCTCCGACGGCGACCTTCGACGGCTGCTGACGGACGAAGACGGCACCGCCCTCCGCCGCCCGGTCCGCGACGTGATGACCCGCAACCCGAAGCGGATCCGGGCCGACGAGCTGGCCAGCGCCGCGATCGCCATCATGCGGCCGCACCGGATCGACGACCTGCCCGTCGTCGACGACGACGACCGTCCGGTCGGTTTGATCGACATTCAGGACCTCGTCGTGCTGAAGATGATGGACGTCGATGGGACGTGAGGCTGAGGTCATCGCGGGGGATGGGGAGTGGGCGGTCGGGGACAGCGACCCGGGTTTTCGCTCACTGATGCCCGCGGACTCCACATTGGCGCTTCACGGCGTGCCGGCGCGAGATTCGCCTTCCATTGCTTAGGACCACCGCCATGACCCGACCCACCGCCGCCGCCTTCGTCACCTGGGGATTGGCGGCAGGACTGCTCGCCACCACGACCGGCACGGCCCTGGCCCAGCTCCGGGTCCGACCCGGAGCCGCGCCGGCCGCCGCCGGCACGGTCAGCCTTCCCTACGGCGTCCCGGACGGCACCGGCGGCACCTGGCAGGTGTACCCGTTCGGTCAGATTCAGCAATCCGGCAACCAGCCGCTGTATTCGCAGGGCGCGATGCTGAACGTGAACGGTGCCCAGCCGATGTCGCAGAACCGCCAAGCCCGGATTGACGACAAGACCGGCGAGCTGGTTCTGGAAGGCATGAACGCCAATGGCCTGGCCGTCACCCGCCGGCTGCTGTTCGAGAAGGACCCGCCCGTCGTCCGGTACGTCGACGTCATCAAGAACAACACCGGGCGGGACCAGGCGGTCTCGCTCACCCTGTCGTCGAACATCAACTTCGGCGTCCAGGCCGCCCAGACCGTCCCCGACCCGAAGCGGAAGGGGCAAGACGTCGGTTGGGTCGCCCAGACGAACGGGAACGGGGCGGTGATGGAGGTGTTCGCGGGCAAGGGGGCTAAGACGGCGATGACCATCAGCCACCAGCAGGGCAACAACGTGGTGACGGCCGGGCTGACCGTGGCCGTGCCGACCGGTAAGGAGGTGGCGGTCATGCACCTGCACGGCGTCCACCCGTCGGTGGACGCTGCCACGCAGTTCGTGCTCAAGCTGCGGGAGCAGGACCTGCTGCGGAAGATGCCGCCAGACGTCCGCAAGCTGATCGTCAACTTCCCGTCCCAGTCGAACATGGTCGGCGACCTCGAGCTCCTCCGCGGCGACGCACTGGACGTGGTGGAGCTGCGGGGCGGGGACCAGCTCCGGGGGACGCTCAAGCAGTCGAACTTCGACCTGGTCACCTTCTACGGCCCGGTGTCGCTGCCGGCCGACCGGGTAGTGGCGCTACTGAACGTCGGGGCGTTCCGCCCGCGGCAACTCGTCGTGACGACCGACGGGCAGATCTTCGGCGGCACGCTGAAGCAGGACAAGCTGGACCTCCAGCTAAGCAGCGGGCAGATCACGAAGGTGCCGCTCGACCAGGTCACGCGGGCCGGGTACCGCAAGCGTCCCGGCGAGCCGGAGGAGTGGACGTTGGACAAGCCGATGGTCGTCATGCGGTCCGGCGAGCGGGTGGCAGTCCGCCCGCCGGCCGGGCTGGTCGAAGTCGCCACCCGGTACGGGAAGCTGTCGCTGGACCCGAAGATGGTGTCCGCCCTCGTGCTGCAGAACGAGGACTCCGGGGCGCACCAGGTCGTGCTGACCGACGGCAGCCGGTTCACCGGGCTCCTGACGGCCGACGTGCTGGAGATGGCGCTCGACGCCGGCGGCGGGCCCGACCAGACCGTCCGGTTCCCGGCCGGCGCGGTCGCCCGCGTCCAGCTCGGTAAGACTGCCGAGCAGGACGACACGGCGGCCGTCGTCCGGCTGGCGAACGACGACCTGCTCGTCGGGCACCTGACCGGCCAGATCAAGGTCGATACGGCGTTCGACACGCTCACGCTGAACGCCGCCGAGATTCGCGAACTGCGGCGGCCGCCCGGCACCGCCGCCGGCGGGTCGGACGTGCAGGTGACGCTGTTCGACGGGTCCACGGTCGGCGGGCAGCCGCAGGACCCGGACCTGAGCGTCGAGCTGGCCGGCGGGCTGACGATGCGGGTCCCGCTCGCCCTGCTCGAGGAATACGTCCAGCCCCAGCCGTCGCCCGGGAAGGAGACGGAGGCGCGGATCGCCGAACTGGTGAAGAATTTGTCGGCCGACGACTGGAAGGCCCGCGACCGTGCCCAGCAGGGCCTGACGAACCTCGGCCCCGTCGCGGCCGGCACGCTGCGCAAGCTGCGGGCAGGGCAGTCGGCCGAGGCCCAGCAGCGGATCGACTCCATCCTCAAGGAGCTGGACAAGCTGCGGGAGAAGGAGGCCGGCAACCGCCCCGCCGGCGGCGGGGCGGGTGCGCAGCCGCCGGTCTTCCTGAACAAGGAGTGAGGCGGCCGCCCGCCGCGCCCGGCTGCCCCGTCACTTCCCCACTCCCTCCCGGAGCCCGACCCGTGACCCGACTCGCCCCCGGCTCCCGTGCCGTCGCCACCGTCGCCGCCCTGGCGGCGGCCGCCCTAAGCGGGCTGGCCGCCTCGCCCGCGGCCGCCCAGCAGACGGTCTCGTTCCCGTACGTCATGCGGGACAACCTCGGGGACACCTGGGACGTGCAACCGGACGGCCAGATCGGCGACGGCGGCAACGACCTGTACGACGGGGCGTCGAAGCTGACCGTCGGCGGGCAGCCGTTCGCCCCCCAGCGGACGGCCATGTTCGACGGCAAGGCGAACGAGGTGACGTTCGCCCCGCAGGCGTTCGGCCCGGTCCGGGTGGCCCGGCGGGTGGCCGTGAACGCGGCCGCCTCCTGGTGCCGGTACGTCGAGGTGGTCGAGAACCCGACCGCCCGCCCGGCCCGGGTCAGCCTGCGCTTGAACTTCGACATGGGCGGCGTGATCCAACAGTCCCAGCAGGTGACCGAGGACAAGAAAAAGACGGCGTTGGGCGTGGCCGTATGGGACGGCCGGCGGGCGTTCGCCATGATCGCCGGCGGGGTGGGGGGGAAGGTCGGGACGAGGTACGTCCCGCAGCCGAACTCCGACCAGTGCGACCTGTTCGTCGACGTCGAAGTCCCGCCGAAGTCGACGGCGGCCGTCGCGCACTTCCAGGCGATGCGGCCGACGCAGGCCGAGGCCGTCGAGTTCATGACCCGCGCAACCGACAAGGAGTTGCTCGGCGACCTGCCGCGGGACGTCCGCCGCGCAATCGTCAACTTCCGCCGGCCGGGCGGCGGGGCGGGCAACGACTTCGAGCTGCCTCGGGACGAGCTATTCGACACGGTCGAACTGCGGTCCGGCGAGCAGTACCGCGGCACGCTGGTGGACGCAGCCTTCGCCTTGGACACCGCCCGCGGCCCGGTCGCGCTGGCTGCCGACCGCGTGGCCGGCGCGGTGACGGTCGGCACCCGCCGCCCGGCGTTCCTGTTCGCCACGGTCGACGGCGAGGTGGTGGGGGGGACGCTAGCGGCACCGCCACGGCCAGCCACCGGTCCCGGTGCCCCGGCCGGCGAGGCCGACGCGGCTCCGCCGGAGGCGGCCGCCGGCGGCGTTCGGATCCGACTGTCGGACGGGCAGGTGGTGTCGGTCCCGGGCGTTGCGATCGCCAAGATCGGATGCCGCCGCCGCCCCGGCGAGGCGGACGACGCCGGCGAGCGCGTCCCGTACCGTCCGACGCTCGCCCTCCGGGACGGCCAGCGGCTGTTCGTTGACCCGCCGGCAGACCCGGTCCCGGTGGTCACGGTCTACGGCGACCTCCGGGTGCCGCCGGAGTCGCTGGCGGCCCTCGTCTTTCAGCCGGAGGGCCAGCCGGTCCATCAGGTGATGTTGCGGGACGGGTCCCGGTTCGCGGGCGTCGTAGCGACCGACGCGCTCGCCCTGCGGCCCCGCGGCGCGACCTCCACCGGCGAGGTGGGTACACCCACCTCTGCCTTCCCGACCACGTCGCCCACCCCCTCGACCCGACCAACGGGCATCGCCGTCGCGTTCCCGTTGGCCGGGATCAGTCGGCTGCAGCTCGTGCCGCCGGCCGAGGAGTCGCCCACGGGACCCAGCCTGTCGCTGGCGAACGGCGACGTCATGATGGGGACGCTGGCCGGGGCGCTGGAACTGGAGACCGCGTTCGACCTGATCCGCGCCGCCGGGCCGGACGTCCGGACCGTCCGCCCGGCCGACGAGCCCGAGCCCGGCCGCCCGCAATCGGCCGAGCTCACGCTGACACTCAAGGACGGGTCGACCGTGAGCGGCCGGCTGCGCGGCGGGATGATCGACTTCGCCCTCGCCGGCGGCGGCCAGCTTCGCGTGCCCGCCGGCCTCGTCGACCGATACGAAACCCCGCCGCCCCCG
>JAQGHJ010000630.1 GCA_028288905.1 Phycisphaerales bacterium
GGGGGGCGGCGGCTGCCGCAGCGCTTCGGTCAGCGCGGCCCGTAGGGCGGCGTCCGGACGGGCGACGAGCCGGCGGGCGGCGTCGTCCCGCTCGGCCTGCGTCTTGCCCGTCCTAAGGAGTGTTTGCCGGTCCGCCTCGGCGGCGGCCCGGGCGAGCCCGGCGGCGTCGATCCGCGGCGCCGCCTGGGCGAGGGCCGGCGGGGTGAAGCGCACGAAGGCCGCGGCGACGGCCGCCGCCAGGGCCGCGCCCCGCACCGCCCGCCATGGGTTCGCCGCCGCCGTCAAGTGAATCGACCCTCGTTCGCCGGGCGCGACGCCGGCGCGGCCGTCGGTGTCCGGACCGCCCGCCGCCCCGGGCGGTCGCGAGGACCGAAAGTTACCGCATTTGGGCTCCCGGCAAAAGCGACCTGTTTCGGGGAGCGGGCCGGCCGGCCCGGCACGGGGCCGTTCGCGCCTGTCGGCGGGCCCGATGCCGCCTTGCCAGCGGTTCGCCGGCGGGGGTAAAGTACGCCGCCGCCGCCGCGCGGCCCCGCGACCCGCGACGCGTGGTCCGTGTGTTGTGCGACCCCGCCGTCGCGCGGCGTTTCTGGCGGTACCCAACCCCGGTTCACCCCCATGCACGACTGGGACGACGCCGAGCGGAGGGCCGAGCGGGCCCAGGAGCTGTTCGACCAGCGGCGCTGGAGCGAGGCCCTGGACGAGCTGCGGGCGGCGGCCGCCATCAACCCGTACAACGCCGGGTGGCACTACCACGCCGGGCTGGCCCTGGACGAGATGGGCCGACACCCCGAGGCCGCCGACGCGTACCGCCGGGCGCTGGAGGTCGAGCCGAACGACCTGCGGGCGATGACCCGGCTCGGGGCCGCTCTCCGCCGGGCCGGCGACCCGGCCGCGGCGATCGCGACGTTCGAGCGGGTCGAGGCGATTGACGCCGACTATGAGCCGGCCTACTGCCACCGCATCCCGGCGTACGCCGACCTCGGGGACCACGACCGGGCCGAGGAGATGTTCTACCTCGCCCGCCAGGTCCGGGACGAGTGCCCGGACTGCTACCACCACCTCGGGGCGAGCCTGCTGGACCGCGGGCTGCTCGACAAGGCCGTCTGGTGCTTCCGTCGGGCCCGGGATTTGGACGCCGACTACCCGCAGATCGACCTGCGGCTTGCCGGTGCCCTGTGGCGGCGGGGCGACCGGGAGGCGGCCCGCCGACACTTCCTGAGCGCGCTGCGGCGGGACCCGGGCGACACGGCCGCCCTGATCGACTTCGGCGAGCTGCTGGTGGAGCTCGGGCGGGTCGAGGAGGCGGGCGAAAAGTTCCGCCGGGCGATCGAGCTCGCCCCGGACCGCCCGGCCGGGCACTTCCACCTCGGGCTGTGGCTGGCGAGGAACGGCGGGGCGGTCGGGCTGCTCGGCGGGCAGGCCGCCGCGGCCGAGCGGGCGATGGACGCGTTCCGCCGGGCCCTGACGTTGGACCCAACATTCCCCGTCGCCCACCTGCGGCTGGCCGCCCTGCACCACGCCCGCGGCGAGCGGGCGCTGGCCCGCCGGCACCTGCGGGCCGAGGTGCTGCTCCGCCCCCGCGACCCGCGGGTGCTGCTGGAGCTGAGCAACCTGCTGGTCGACACCGGCCTGGCCCGGACGGCCGTCGCCTGCCTCAAGCGTCTCGTCGCCGCCGATCCCGGGCACGCCCAGGGGTGGCAGAACCTGGCCGTCGCCCAGTTCCTGTCCGACCGGTTCGACGACGGCATCGCCAGTTGCCAGCGGTGCCTGGCGGCCGACCCGAAGAACGTGATGGCCGTCTACAACCTCGCCCTCGCCCACGAGCGGCTCGGCCGGTACGAGGACGCCGCCCGCTGGATCGCCGACGGCCTGCGGCTGGCCCCGCGCGACGCGTCGCTCCAGCAGTTGGAATTACGGGTGCGGGTGCTGCGGTGGAAGGAGCGGCTGGGGCGGGTGGTGCGGCGGGTCGTGCGGCGGCCGACGCGGTAACGGTCATTTTTTAACGAAGACGGCCCGCGTCAGGTTTGCTGTAGGGCCGGCTGTGCCGGCCGTCGAGCGGGTGGTGCGACGACGTCCCCGCGTACCAGCCCGTCGGCCGGCACAGCCGGCCCTACGATCGGCTATCGGTCGCAACAGGAGCCACCATGCCGTCCCCGTTCCCGGGAATGGACCCGTACCTGGAGAACCCGGCCGTCTGGCCCGCCGTTCACGGTCAGCTCATTTACGGTGCCGCCGGCCTGCTGTCCGATCAACTGTTGCCCCACTACGTGGTCCGACCCGACCTCCGCGTGTACGTGTCGGACGAGGACGACCCGGGCCGAAAGGTGATTGTCCTGGACGTCCGGATCACGCTGCCCGCCGGCAAGGGGCCGGCGAGGCGACCCACGCGGCGTCCGATCTCGTCCCGGCTGGTTACCGCCGTCGGTGTCGGGGTGGTCGAGCCGATCGAGGTGACCGTGCTCGTGGACGAGGAGGTCACGGAGACCCGGCTGCTCGTCCGCAGCACCACGACGCGCGAAGTCGTGACGGTCATCGAGATCCTGAGCCCGGCGAACAAGGTGCTGGCCGCCCGCGGGCGGGACGCGTACTTGGAGAAGCGGCGGCAGGTGCTGTCGTCCGCCAGTCACTTCGTCGAGATCGACCTGCTGCGGGCCGGCGAGCGGTTCAGCCGATCGCTGCGACTGCCGCCGCACGATTACCTGATCCACGTGTCCCGGGCCGAGCGGCGGCCGAAGGCGACGCTCTGGCCGGTCCGCCTCGACCAGCGGCTGCCGGTCATTCCGATCCCGGTCCTGCCCGGCGACCCGGACGCGACGCTGGACCTCCAAGGGCTGCTGAACGCGGTCTACGACCGGGCCGGGTACGGCGTGGATGCCGACGTCGACTACTCGAAGGAGCCGGTCCCCCGGCTGCCGCCGAAGTGGCAGGCGTGGGCGAAGAAGCGGGTGGCGGCGAAGCGGCGGTAATCGACAATCGAGGTGGGACCGGATCGCGGCTGGCATTCAATCCGACCTACGGTGTAGTCGAACTGATCGGGAGCCCTTCGACCGTATAATACTCGTCGTCCGACACACGTACATGCCCGACCCAGTGAATCCGGAGTTGCTGCCCAGTGATGGGGTGCGCGATCTGCACTTTGCCCTCTTCCACAACCATTACGCTTGTCGATGCGCAAAGAAGGCATCGCGGAGGGCCACGGCGCAGGAGGCGCCACGTCCGAGTCTGCGTCGCGCGGGTCACGGCTTTATAGGCAAACTCGTCCCAGAACTCCGCGTCATCGTCTCGCCACGGCAGGTTCCCCTCCTGCGGCAACCAAGACCGATACCCCGCTCCCCCGGAACGGGCGGCGTTCAGTTCCTCGTCGATCTCTGGCAATGACGGAACTCGCTCGGCCGCGACGAACGCCCGACAATTATTGCACCACGCCGGTGCCTCGGGCACGGGACAATGCTCGCCATTGGGAAGCTGGTAGTCGCGGAACCCGCCGCCCATCAGGAAGCCGCCGATCTCTGCCCCGTCCTCGGTTTGTACGACGTACTCGTATGCCATCGCGTCCCCCGCAAGGCCCGCGTCAAAGTCGTGCCGGCCCTCACACCACCCGCGCCACGATCATCGTGATGTCGTCCGTCCGCCGCGCCATCCCGACGAACTTCCGCAGGTTCCACAGCACGTTCTGGGCGATCGCCTCGGCCGTCTCCCCGCCCTGGGCTAGAGCCTCGATCACCCGCTGGCGGCCGAACGCCTCGTCCTCGAAGTTCCGGCCGTCGGCGACGCCGTCGGTGTACAGCAGCAGCACGTCGCCGGCCTTGAGGTCGACGACCGCCTGGACGTACGGCTCGTCGGGGTCGACGCCGAGCACCATGTTGTCGGCCGACAGCTCGCTGACCGCCCCGTCCCGCAGCAGCAGGGCCGGCGGGTGGCCGGCGTTGCAATACGTGAACCGGCGGTTTCGGGCGTCTAGCACGCCGTACAGCAGCGTCACGAACTCGCCCGGCCGCACGTCCCGGCAGGCCATCACGTTCAGCCGGCGGACGACCTCGTACAAGTAGTAGACGTTGTCTACCTGGGCCCGCAGGTACGCCCGGACCATCGCCATGGTCAGGCTGGCCGGCACGCCCTTGCCGCTGACGTCGGCGATCGCCAGCCCGAGGTTGTCACCCGGCAGGGTGATGAAGTCGAAGAAGTCCCCGCCGAGCGTGTAGCACGGGACGTACGCGCTGGCCAGGTCGAGCCCCGGGACGCTCGGCGGGGTCTGCGGGATCATCCGCTGCTGGACGTCGCCGGCCATCCGGACTTGCAGTTCCAGGGCCTCGGCCTGCTCGGCCTCCTCGATCAGGCGGGTGTTCTCGATCGCCGCCGCCGCCTGGGCCGCCACCGCCTTGAGCAGGTCGATCCGCAGCGGGCTGAACCGCTGCTCGTGGTCGGTGTACACCCGCAGCGCGCCGATCGTCCGGCCCTTGTACCGCATGCCGACGCTGAGCATCGACACGATGCCCTCGCGGGCCGACTCCTGCGGGTACACCGACCGCGGGTCCGTCTGGAGGTTCGGGACGTACGCGAACCCGTCCGCGCCCATCGCCTCGCGGTCGACCTCGGCCCGGCTCAGCCGGACCGGGCCCTTGTTCAGGTACTCGGGCGACAGGTTGTACGTCGCCTTGACGACCAGTTCGTCCCGCTCGGCGTCGATCAGCCGGATGCTCGACGCCTTCGCCTCCATCACCTCGGCCACGAACCGGGCCGCCCGGGTGAGCACCTTCTGCAGGTTCCGGCTCTCGGCCAGCATCATCGTGATGCTGTAGACGGCCGTGATCTCGTGGATCCGCTGGCGGAGCTGGTACTCCTGGAAGCAGAGCCGGGCGATCGCGTTGGCCAGCAGGAACAGGAATTGGATGGCGGCGGCCTGGTTCCCGCCGGGCTGCTGGGTTCCTCGACCGCGGCCGAGGGCGGTGGCGAGTTGGCGGACCTGCTTCGGGTCGAGCCCGAACCGGTCGGCCAGGCGGGCGATCTTGGCGTCGTCCACGTCCGCCCGCGGGTTCGGCCCGCCGCCGGCGCTCATCCGGATCGTCCCGACCCGCTGCCCGGCGACGAGGATCGGGGCGACGTACTCCGCCCCGGCCCGCCGCGGCTGGGGCGGGGCGGCCGTGTCCCACTC
>JAQGHJ010000659.1 GCA_028288905.1 Phycisphaerales bacterium
GGGGGGCGCACCGGTGGTGGTCCGGCGGCGGCGGGCTGACCGTGACGTTCGTGCTGCCGGCCGACGATGACGCCCTCGCCCCGCACTTCGTCCCGCTGCTGGCCGGGCTGGCCGTCCGCCGGGCGGCGGTCCGGCTGCTCGGCGGCGATCCGCCCGGCGGGTCGGCCGTCCAGCTCAAGTGGCCGAACGATTTGCAAATCGCCGGCCGCAAACTCGGCGGGCTGCTGTGCGAGCGGGTCCGGCGGGCCGACCTGATCGGGCTCGGGCTGAACGTGAACGTCGACCCGGCCGACGCCCCCGACGACCTCCGCGACCGCGTCACGAGCCTGCGGGTCGCCGCCGGCCGGCCGCTGGACATGACGGACGTGCTGGCGGCCGTGGCGGCCGAGCTGCGGGAGGTGTTCCACCGGCTGCCGGAGAAGCCGCTGCCGGCCCTGCTGCAAGAGTACGCCGAGCACCACGCCCTGACCGGGCGGAAGGTGACCGTGTTGGACGCCGGCGGCGACGGCCGAGCCGTTTCCGGCCGGTGCGAAGGGTTGGACGACACCGGCCGGCTGCTGCTGCGGGACCGCACGACGCTGCACCGGGTGATCGCCGGGCAGGTGATGGCGACGTGACGCGGGCGATCTACCGGAACATCTTCTGTAGATTCCTCCTGCCCCCTTTCCCGGTATCCCGGGGGAGGGTTGGGGAGGGGGTCCGAGCGTCGAGGGGGATGGGTTCCATGGAAGGCGCAACTAGCCCCACCCGGAAGGGCGGGGTTCTTTCCAGCGAGGCCGGGTCGGTTGGAATCCCGCCCTACCGGGCGGGGCTAATTCGTTTGCTCCCCCTGACCCTTTTCCCGTCCGAGTCCCTGGCCCCGTCCCCGACCCTCCCCCGGAGTACCGGGAGAGGGGGCTGGAAACACTCCCCGTCCGCTTCGGCGACTCGGCTTCGCCCCGCGCCTCCGTGGACGGTCGTTCTCCAGCGTGGGCTTCCGTTGCCCCACCACGCGGTGGCTCGGCGTGCCGTACACACGGTGCTGTCGGCTACTTTGCTCGGCACCCTACTCGCCGGCTGCAACGGCCTGCCGGCGGGCAACGTCGCGGCCCTTCGCTCGCCCGCGTCGCTCCGTTCCGTCGCCGGCCCGAGCGCCACCACCCGCTCGTCGCCGGCCGGCACCGTCGTCCTGCTCCGCGGCTGGCGGGATTTGTGGTCCGACGGCATCGATCAGCTCGCGGCCGACCTGCGAGCCCGCGGCCTCGATGCGGCGGAGTTCAAGCAGTCGCAGTCGGCCGACGTCGGCGACGCCCTGCTGGCTCGGGCGGCGACGGAAGCACACGCGGCACCCGACGCCGGGTCGGCCGCCGGCGATCCATCACCCCGCCCCGCCCCGCTCGTGCTGATCGGTTTTTCGTACGGCGCGGACGACTCGATCCGCAACGCCGCCCGCCTCGCCGCGGCCGGGCGCGCGGTCGACCTGCTCGTGCTGATCGACCCGGTGACGCCGCCGCTGGTCCCGGCGAACGTCCGGCGGTGCGTCAACTTCTACCAGTCGAACGGGGCGTGGGACGCCCTGCCGTGGCTCCGCGGCGTGCCGGTGGAGGCCGGCCCGGCCGGAGCGGGTGCCGACGCCGGGACCGGGGCAACGGCCGACCGGGGCCGGGTGACGAACGTGGACCTCCGCGACCGCCCGGACCTGCTAGAACCGGGCACGTCGCACAAGACGATGGCGGCGAACCCGAAGCTGCACGCGGCGATCTTGGCCGAAGTCGAGCGTGCGGTCGGACAGAGGGTCAGGGGGGACGAGGGGAAATAGACAGTGGGAGAAGGGAGAGTGCTACGCGAGCGTCACCGCCGCCGACGTCGCCCCTCTGCCTGCTTGCCCTCTTCCCCTCCACCGCCTTCCGCCCTACCTTCCCGCCCATGCAGCCTTGGCCCGTCGGCGTCCCGTTGCTCGTGATCGGCGGGACCGTCGCGCTCTACTGGTACCGGGTGCTACGGATGGCCCGGAAGCAGCGGCGGCGGACCGGGCGGGCGGCCAACCTCGTGCCGCCGGAGCCGCTCGGGCGGGCGCTGCGGGTGCTGTGGGCACCGGCCGTCACGTGCTGGATGGCCCAACCCGTCGCGTCGGCTTTTGGCGGCGGGCCGGGGTGGGCGCGGTGGCCGGCCGCCCTTCGGCCGGTCGTGGACGTCGGGTGGGCGCGGTGGGCGTGCGCGGCCGCCGTGGTGGCCGGTTACCTCGCCACCCGGGCTTGCTGGGCCCGGATGGGAGCGAGTTGGCGGATGGGGATCGACCCCGGCGAGCGGACGCCGCTCGTCGTCGGCGGGCCGTTCGCGTACGTCCGGCACCCGATTTACGCGCTGTCGGCCGGCATGATGGCGGCGGCGGCGGCGGCCGTCCCGTCGCCGCTCATGCTGGCGGCAGCGGTCGTCCACATCGGGTTGCTGTGGTGGGAATCAAGCCGGGAGGAGCGGCACCTGCTGGCTGCCCACGGGCCGGCGTACGCCGACTACCGCCGCCGCGTCGGCCGTCTCGTCCCGCGGTCGGTCCGGGGGTACGTCCCGGGCGGGTGAGGTCGAGCACGGTCTGCCGAAGCGGCTCGGTGCCGCCGGCGGCGCGTTACCGGACGTGCGGAACCTGTCGCCCCCGGGCGGCGTCTCTTGCCAACCGGCTTTGCATCTCCAAGATTGGGGCGTGACGGAGTGTTCGGCCGACCGGCCGGGCGATTCCGGCAGCACGAAGGGAACCCGCCGCTGGCCACGCCTCCGACGAACTCGCCCGCCCCGCCCGGGGCCCGCCTCGCCCACGGCGACCCGACCGGCCCGATCCCGCTGAACGCGTTCCAGCGGATCATCCGCGGGTGGGAGCGGGTCCACCCGTACAACGCCGCTCAGGCGATGGAGGTGCGGCGGCCGGCGGTCGACCCCGCCGCCGCCGCCGCCGCCTGGGCCGCCACGCTCGACGAGATGAAGCTCGGGCGGGTCGAGGCCCGAGCGATCTCGTACCGGCACGTCGGGCTGAACGGGGAGGCGGCCCGGTACCCGTTGCGGGTGCTGCCGGCGGGGACGTCGCTCGACGCGTTCTTCGCCGAAGAGATGAACCGCCCGTTCGCCGATCCTGGCGAGCCGCCGTTCCGTCCGTTCCTCATGCCCGACCCGGCCGCCGGCACGTGCCACCTCGGGGTCGTGTACCAGCACTGGGTGGCCGACAGCGTGGCCGTGCGGCACGTGCTGCGGCGGTGGCTGGAGCGGCTGTTCCTGCCGCCCGGCCAGCACGCCCGCCGGCCGATCCGGCACGCCGGCATCGGGTACTTCGGGCTGCTCGGGACGGCCCCCGGGTCACTGTCGGCGGTGCAAACTGTGCTGTCCGTCATCCGCCGGCACCTACGGTACCGGCGGGCGCGGAAGGTGCGGGCCCACGGCCCGGCCGACTACCCGGTCGGGGTCGTGCTGGCCGAAAGCCGGGGACTCGTGCCGGCCCTGGTGGCGGCCGCCCGCAACCGCGGCGCGAAGGTGAACGACCTGTTCCTGGCCGCCGCCGCCCGCGCGTGCGACGCCCGGGTGCCGGCCCAGGCCCGGCGGAACCGCCCTGACCTGGCCGTCGCGTCGATCGTCGACCTCCGCCCGCTCGCCCGGGCGGCGCTGGACGACCGGTTCGGGCTGTTCCTCGGGTTCTCGGAGGTCGTCTGCCGCCCGGCCGACCTGCGGTCCGCCGACCGGCTCGTGGCGACGGTCGCCGGGCAGAACCGCACGCACCGGCACCACGGCGTGTGGCCGGCCACGGTCGGGTGGCTGGCGGCCGCCCTGATCGCCCGCCCGCTCGTCCCGCCGGCCAAGCTGTACCACTTCTTCCGCAAGGAGGCCCCGCTGACGGCCGGGGTGTCGAACGTCAACCTGAACCGTACCTGGGCCGGCCGGCACGCCGCCGACCTGCTGGCCCGGTACCGCCGCGTAAGCCCGACCGGCCCGCTCGCCCCGGTCGTGTTCTCCGTCACCACGCTCGGGGACGACCTGCAAGTGAGCCTGACGTACCGCGTGGCCCTGCTGACGGCCGACCAGGCGCGGAACTTGGCCGATGCGTTCCTAGCGGAGCTGGCGGCACTGACCGGAGCAGGGTGAGCAAGCGTCGGTGAAG
This sequence comes from Phycisphaerales bacterium, assembly GCA_028288905.1. GTDB lineage: Bacteria > Planctomycetota > Phycisphaerae > Tepidisphaerales > Tepidisphaeraceae > Humisphaera. The sequence continues at coordinate 4,118 of JAQGHJ010000659.1, forward strand.
TGTGCGACGCGAAGGCGCAACGAGTGCAAAGGATGGCGTGAGGAGAAGGCCGGACGCGGTATCGCGCTTCCCCGCCCTCGTCCCCAGCCCCGACTTTCCCCTTCGCGTCCGCCGTCCCGCTCTTCGCGCCTTCGCGGTCGCATGTTCATCCGGCGCAGGTTGCACGTTGACAACCCGGGCGGGACGTGGGAAACCGGGCGGTTCGGAACGTTCCCCATTCCCTCGCCTTTCCCTTTAGGACCCGCCGCACCATGGCCAAGAAGTACGCGAAGCCGCCGGAGATGACGATCGACCCGAACAAGTCGTACACCGCGACGATCGACACGACGGCCGGCGCGATCACGGTCGAGCTGTACCCGAAGGTCGCCCCGCAGCACGTGAACAGCTTCGTGTTTCTCGCCCGCGAGGGGTTCTACGAGGGCGTGATCTTCCACCGCGTGATCCCGGGGTTCATGATACAGGGCGGGGACCCGACCGGGACCGGCACTGGCGGGCCGGGGTACATGGTCAAGGCCGAGTTCAACGAGATGAAGCACACCCGCGGGGTGCTGTCGATGGCCCGGTCGAGCGACCCGAACTCGGCCGGCTCGCAGTTCTTCGTCATGCACGCCGACGCCCCGTTCCTCGACAACCAGTACACGGCGTTCGGCAAGGCGACGAGTGGCTTGGACGTGGTCGACAAGATCGTCAACCAGCCCCGGGACCGGAACGATCGCCCGACGAGCAACCCGGCCAAGATTAACAAGGTGACGATCGAGGAGAAGTGACCGGGACCGCCGGGGCGCGGCCCGGCGCAGGGTAGCCCGCAGGGCAGTGACTCGCGCGGGGCGAGGCGCGACCGCCGCAACCGCGGCCGTCGCGCCTCGCCGCGTTCCGGACTGGCGGTGGTCTTCCGCGCCGTTCGCAGGGCCGGCTGTGCCGGCCGTTCAAATCGGCGCTGCCAACCGGTCCGGTCGC
>JAQGHJ010000151.1 GCA_028288905.1 Phycisphaerales bacterium
CGGTCGCCGCGAGCCGGGCGGCCCCGACCGTCCCGGCCGTCTGATCACCCCGATTGACTGCAACTGCAACGTTTACAAGGCCGGCCATGTGGCCGGCAGACCCGAACCCCTGAGGAAGAGAAGCACATGAGCGACGAGATCCTAGACACCGATCTGTCCGGCTTGGTCGACGAGCAGGCCGCCCCGCAAGAGGCCCGCAACTTCGACCTGTTGCCCAAGGGTGACTACCTGGCACAGGTCGAAGAGTCCGGCAAGAAGCCGACCCAGGCCGGCACCGGGACGCTGCTGAAGCTGACATGGCGGATTCTGGAGCCGGCCGCGTTTGCCGGCCGGAAGCTGTTCGACAACATCAACCTGACCAACCCGAACCCTCAGGCGCAGGAGATCGGCCAGCGGCAGCTCGCCAGCATCCGGGCGGCCACCGGCGTGGCGAGCCTCAAGCGGTCGGAGCAGCTTCACAACATCCCCGTGACGCTGAAGGTCCGCATTAAGGCGGCCCACCGAGACAGGAAGGGCGTCGATCGCGAGGCCGCGAACGTGATCGACGACTACCTCCCGCGATCGGAGTTCGGCAAGGCCCCTGCCGCCGCCTCGCCCCGGCAGGCCACCGCGCCGGCGGCGAACGTCGCGGCCCCCGCGCCGGCGACCAAGCCGCTTCTCCCCTGGCAGAAGTGACCCGCCGCCCGTCCGGGCCGAAAACGCCCGGCCGGGCCTTCGGAGGCGGCCGACACCGCCCCGCCCGATCGAACCCGCCCTGGAGAGACGCCATGACCCGCCCCAGCCAGCACGCCCCGTACACCAAGATCAACCCGGCCGTCGCCGGCCCGCTGTGGTCCGCCTACCTGGCTGACAAGTCCGACGTCGCGGCCCGCAACGCCGTGGCCGAGCTGTACCTCCCGTACGTTGAGAGCGTGGCCAAGATGATCCGCATCGCGCTCGCCGATCAGGTCGACGCCGACGACCTTCGGCAAGAAGGGGTCTTCGGCCTACTCGACGCCGTCGCGGCGTACGACCCGGGCCGCGGGTACGCCTTCGAGACGTTCGCCGCCTTCAGGATCCGCGGCGCGATGCTCGACGGGGTTCGCGGGTTCGACCACATCCCCCGCCTTGCCCGCCGCCGTGCCCGCCAGGTCGCCGAAGCCGCCGCCGCGTTCGCCGACGTTCACGGCCGCCCGCCCGCCGACCACGAACTAGCCGCCGCGATCGGCGGGCCACACGCGCGGGCGGACCGGGTTATCGCCGACGCCGCCGTTGCCCGCGTTCAGGTGTCGAACTTCAGTGCGATCCGGGCCGCGGACGACTCGGACGACGTCGGCATTCTCGGGTCTACCCGATCCGTGGTGCCCGCCTTCCTGGCCGACCCCGCCGCAGGCCCCGCGGCCGCCGCCGAGCGGAACGACGCTTGGGACGGCGCGTGTCTAGGGCTCGACTGTACGGACCGCACCATCGTCACGCTGTACTACCGCGAGTCGTTGACCATGAAGGAAACCGGGGAGGCTCTAGGGCTGAGTGAGTCGCGGGTGAGCCAGCGGCACACGAGCATTGTCGCCCGGCTGAAGGCGAGCGACGTCGCCAAGGTGGCCGGCCTGTTCAACCTCAACTAACGCGCGTCGCGCCGGGACGCCGATGGTCCCGTTCACGCCTACCGGAGATCCATGCCCGACCTTCCCCCCGAAGCCGTCGAGTCGCCCACGGTGGCGGCCATCTACGCCAAGTATGAGAGCCGGTGCGAAGGCCCCCGCCGCTACCTGGGGGCGAGCGTCATCGGCAAGCCGTGCGACCGCGCCCTGTGGTACGACTTCCGATGGTGCGGCCGCGAGCAGTTCGCCGGCCGCATGGTCCGGCTGTTCGAAACCGGGCACCTGGAGGAACACCGGTTCGTCCACAACCTGCGGTCGATCGGGTGCGACGTCCGCCAGTACGCCGACGACAAGACGCTTGAACAGTTCGCCGTCTCCGCGGTCGGCGGGCACTTCAAGGGCCATACCGATGGCGCGGTGCTTGGCTTGCCGGAGGCCCCGAAGACGTGGCACCTGGCCGAGTACAAGACCCACAACCATAAGTCGTTCACGACCCTGAAGAGCAAGGGCGTCGCGGCCCACAAGCCCGAGCACTTCGCCCAGATGCAGGTTTACATGCATCTTCAGGGGCTCACGCGGGCCATCTACCTGGCGGTGAACAAGAACGACGACGAGCTGTACGCCGAGCGGGTGAAGGCAGACGCGATCACGGCCGATCGCTACCTGGCCCGCGCTCGGTCGATCGTCACGGCAGCCGAACCGCCCGACCGGATCAGCTCCGACCCGTCCGCGTTCGGTTGTAAGTTCTGCAATCACCGCGATCGGTGCCACGGGAACCCGGACGCCCCGGCCGCCCCGGTCGGGATCAACTGCCGGACGTGCTGTCACGCGACGCCGGTCGTCGACGACGCCCGGGACGACGGCCCGTGGCGGTGCGACCGGCACGCCAAGCCGCTGGCCGAGCAGGAGCAGGCCAGGGGGTGCGGGGATCACCTGTTGATCCCGTTGCTGATCAACGGGGCGGCCCCGATCGACGGGTCGGCCGAGCACGTCGAGTACCGGACGCCGGAGGGGCACACGTTCGCCAACGGCCGGCGGCCGGGCGACTACTCGTCGGCCGAGCTGGCGGCCGCCCCGGTCGCCGCCCTGGCCAGCCCGCTCGCGGTCGCCGCCAAGGCGTCGATGGGCGGGACG
>JAQGHJ010000687.1 GCA_028288905.1 Phycisphaerales bacterium
CCTGTTCATCACGATCGCGTGCGGGGCGATCAGCGGGTTCCACGCTCTCGTCAGCAGCGGGACGACCCCGAAGATGATGTCCCGCGAGCGGCACGCCCGGGTCATCGGGTACGGGGCGATGCTCACCGAGGGCATGGTCGCCGTCGTCGCCATGCTGGCCGCCGCGTCGCTCGGGCCCCGCGACTACTACGCGATGAACACCGAGCTGTCCGAGCAGCCGGCGTACCACGACCGGATTCTGGCCGTCGGCGGCGGGCACGGCGTCGAGGAGATCGGGCGGTACGAGGGCTTGACCCAGGAGGCGCTCCGCGGCCGCACCGGCGGGGCGGTCACGCTCGCCGTCGGCATGGCCCACGTGTTCGAGCAGGCGGCCAAGAGCTTCGGTGCGACCGCCCAGCACACGCTGAACGCGATGTGGAAGTACTGGTACCACTTTGCGATCATGTTCGAGGCGCTGTTCATCCTGACCACGATCGACGCCGGCACCCGCATCGGCCGGTTCCTGGTTCAGGAGGTCGGCGGCAAGCTCCACCCGAGCCTCGGCCGGACGAACTGGTGGCCCGGCAGCTTCGCCGCCACCGCCGGGGTCGTCGGGGCCTGGGCGTGGTTCATGAACTCCGACAGCTTCAGCATGATCTGGCAGATGTTCGGCATCGCCAACCAACTGCTGGCCATCCTCGCGCTGTCCGTCGTCGCGTCGTGGCTGGCGAACGAAGGGAGGGTCCGGTACGTCGCGGTCGTGCTCGTGCCGGCGGCGGTGCTGACGGTCACGACCGGGTCGGCCGCCGGCGTGAAGCTCGGCGGGCTGTTCGCCGGCATCGCGACCCAGCTCGGCAACCCGGCGAGCCCGGGCCGCACGGCGGCGCTGCTGAACGCCGCCCTTCAGGCCGGGCTGATCCTGGCGATGCTCGGGTGCGCGGCCGTCGTGGTCGGCAGCAGCCTGCTGCGGGTCCGGCGGGCGTGGGGCGGGGCGGTCGAGCCGGCGGCCGGGTTCGGGCCGGCCGAGGCCCTGACGCCGCCGCTGGCGGCGGCGGGGCGGGTGGCCGTGGCGGATTGACCGGGCGACCCACATCGGCCGCCCCACCCCGCCTAATCGGTTGGCCCCGGTTCGATCCGATCCGGGTGGCACGGGCATGTACTCATACCCGTGCCACCCGCTCCGGCGATGCCGAGGCAACAACGTCATGGGAGGAACCTTGAAGCTCGCGATCCGCTCCGTCCTCACGCTCCTCGTCACGGCGGCGGCCACGCCCCCGGCGCTCGCCCAACAGCCCGCCACCGGCCCCGCCGGCGGCGGCGGGCGTCCGAACCAAGGCCCGGCCGTCACGTACCCGGTCGACCCCGACTCCCGGCCGCAGGCCGGGGTGCCCAAGGGCAAGCTCGAGGGCCCGACCCTGTTCCGCAGCAAGGTGTTCGACGGGACCGTCCGAAAGTACTGGGTGTACGTCCCGGCCCAGTACACGCCGGAGAAGCCCGCCTGCGTGCTCGTGTTCCAGGACGGCCAACGGGCGACGAACCCGAACGGCTCCCTCCGCGTCCCGCAGGTGATGGAGAACCTGATCGCCAAGAAGCAGATGCCGGTCACGATCGGCGTGTTCGTCACGCCCGGCACCAAGGGCGAGGCGTACGCCGAGGTCGGCGGCGGGAACCCGAACAACCGCAGCGTCGAGTACGACTCGCTCGGCGACGCGTACGCCCGGTTCGTCGTCGACGAGCTGCTCCCCGAGGTCGGCAAGACCTACAACCTGACGAAGGACCCGGACGGACGGTGCATCGGCGGCACCAGCAGCGGGGCGATCTGCGCGTTCAACGTCGCCTGGGAGCGGCCGGACCAGTTCCACAAGGTGATCAGCTGTATCGGCAGCTTCACGAACCTCCGCGGCGGGCACGTCTACCCCGACCGCGTCCGCACGGGCGAGAAGAAGCCGATCCGCGTGTTCCTGGAGGACACGCTCCGCGACAACCCCAGCCCCGACCCCAAGCGGGACTGGCACAAGCAGAACGTGCTGATGGCCGACGCCCTGAAGGAGAAGGGGTACGACCACGCCGTCGCGTTCGCCGACGGCACCCACTCCGACGCCCACGGCGGGTCGATCCTGCCGGACATGCTCGGCTGGATCTGGCGGGACTACCCCGGCGTCACGCCCCGCCCCGCGAAGCCGGACGCGGCCGCCGCCAAGCCCTAACCGCCGGGCCAGCAGCCGCGTTGACTTGTGGTGCGGGCTTCAGCCTGCACGCGTACGAACGGTGCAGGCTGAAGCCCGCACCACAACGCCGGGCGGCCCGTCGACCGACCCCGCCGTTCGCCGCCGCACCCCTCCCGTCCCGCTTAAGGAGCCCCCGCCATGACCCCGACCCGCCCGACGTTCGTCGCCCTCGCGTTCGCGTGGACCCTGATGTCCGCCGCGGCCGCCGCTCCTGCGGCCGATTCCGCGCCCGCCGCCCCCGCGCCGGCCCCGGCCACGCAGCCGGTCGCCGCCCCGAAGCCGATCAAGGCCCTGCTTATCACCGGCGGCCCGTACCACGACTACACCGCCCAAAAGACGCTGCTCACCGAGGGCATCGACAAGCGGGCGAACGTCGCCTGGACGATCTACCACATGGGCGACAAGGGCGGGACGGCGTTCAAGCTGCCGATCTACGAGAGCCCGGACTGGGCCAAGGGGTACGACGTGATCGTGCACAACGAGTGCTTCGCCGACGTGCAGGACGAGGCGTTCATCAAGCGGGTGACCGCGGCCCACGCCGCCGGCGTGCCGGGCGTGTTCATCCACTGCTGCATGCACACGTTCCGGGCCGTGAAGGGGTTCGACGACTACCGCCACCTGCTCGGCGTGACCACCGTCCGCCACGAGAAGGCCCGGTCATTCGAGGTCAAGCCGGCCGCCCCCGACCACCCGGTGATGAAGGGCTTCCCGGCCGCGTTCAAGACGCCGGTGCCGGACGAGGTGTACGTGATCGACAAGGTCTGGCCCGACTGCACGGTGCTCGCCACCGCGTACGGCGAGGAGACGAAGAAGGACCAGCCGTGCGCGTGGGTGAACCGGTACGGCAAAGCGAAGGTGTTCGGCACGACGCTCGGCCACCCGACGGAGGTGATCGGGTCCGACCCGTTCCTCGACACGGTCGCCCGCGGGCTGCTGTGGACGTGCGACAAGCTCGGGGACGACGGCAAGCCGGCGGCCGGGTACGGGCCGGCGGCGGCGAAAGAGCCGGCGGGGACGGCGGCCAAGCCGTAGGTGGCGAGAGCCGGGAGAGCGGGCGGGCGGATGGGCTTGAGGTACGGCCGTTCCGGCTGCACTCGCGGGCGTAGCCCGCGTCCGAACCGCCTGGCCCTCGTGGGGCTGATCGCTAAAACGGGGCCGCGTCGTCGGCCGGGCTGACCAGCGCGTCCCGGCTCCCCTCGGCCACCCCGGAGCGGAGGTAGACCGGGCTTCGCAGACACCGCCCGTCCAGCGTCACGACGAGCTCCGCCGGACACGGCGGGATGTCCCGCGGCGCGACCGCCTCCACCGACGTCGGCGTGACGCGGGCCAGGTCCAGCAGTCCGTGTACGCCGCAGTCGAGCCAGATGCGGACGTCGGCCGAGTGCGAACCTTTGTAGGGGAGGTCGGTCATGGGTTGGGAACTTCGATCCTTCGTCCGCCGCCGCGCACCCACGCCGAGCTACGCCGTGAGTGCAACCCAGCACCGCCTCATCGCCCGACCCTTCGTCGCCATACTAGTAGGAATCGGCTCAGCCGGAACGGCGGCCCGTGCCGCCGCGGCGGAACCCGCCACACCGCCGCTTCGGTTCGCCTTCGGGGCCGGCCCCACCCCGCCGGGCTACGCCCGCGTCACCCCGACCGCCGTCTACTCGGCCGACGCGGGGTTCGGCTTCGAGCCCGGGGCCAAAGTCACCGCGGCCGACCACGGCGGTGCCGCCGCCGCCGGGCCGGCCCGGGCCGGGTCGTGCTCGGGTGACGGGCCGTTCTTCTTCTCCGCCGCCGTCCCCTCCGAGGGCAACTATCGCGTGACCGTCACGCTCGGCGGCCCGGCCGCCGCGTCCGTCACCACGGTCAAGGCTGAGTTGCGACGGCTCATGCTCGAGCAGGTGCGGACGGCCCCCGGTGCGGTCGTCACCCGGTCGTTCATCGTCAACGTCCGCACGCCCGCCCTCCCCGGCGGCGGCCGGGTGAAGCTCAAGGTTCCGCGGGAGACGACGGACGAGGCCTGGGCGTGGGACGGCCGGGTCACCTTGGAGTTCAACGGGTCGCACCCGTCGGTCGCCGCCGTCGAGATCGAGCCGGCGGCCGACGTCCCGACCGTGTACCTGCTCGGCGACTCGACCGTGTGCGACCAGTCCCGAGAGCCGTACGCCAGTTGGGGGCAGATGCTCCCGCGGTTCCTCAAGCCGGACGTCGCCGTCGCCAACCACGCCGAGTCCGGGGACACCCTCGCCAGCGCGGCCGGGGCCCGGCGGCTGGAGAAGGTGCTGAGCCTGCTCAAGCCCGGCGAATTCGTGCTGGTCCAGTACGGGCACAACGACATGAAGGCCAAGGCACCGGACGCGTCGGCCGCCTACAAGGCGGCGCTGAAGCGGTGGGTCGGGCAGATCAAGGAGCGGGGCGGCGTCCCCGTGCTTGTCATGCCGATGAACCGCCACTCGTTCGACGGGACGACGGTCACCAACAGCCTCCGCGACTACCGCGAGGCGGCCCGCGAGGAGGGCGTCGCGCTCGTCGACCTGAACGCGATGAGCAAGACGCTGTACGAGGCGCTGGGGCCGACGGAGTCGGCCCGCCTGTTCGCGCACCCCGACGCCGCCGACCCCACCAAGTTCGACGGCACCCACCACAGTCCATACGGGGCGTACGAGCTGGCCCGGTGTGTGGCCGAGGGCCTGCGGCGGGACGTGCCGGCCCTCGCACGTCACCTCGCCGATGACCTCCCGGCGTTCGACCCGGCCAAGCCGGACCCGTTCGCGTCGTTCGCCGTGCCGCCCAGCCCCGGCTTCACCGCCCGCCGGCCGCTCGGCGACTGACGAGCGTTCGCGGCACAGGCTCTGGGAGCCGGCCCGGGTTCCCCCTTCGACCGCGAGATTGTCAGTTGATGAGGCTCAGTGCCCCGGCCGGCGCATCGAAGCGGCCGTCCGTGATCATGTTGAACGTCAGCCACGTGGTGGCGTCCGCGGCCGGGGCGGCCACCAGCCGCTTGAGGTACACCAGCACCGGTACGGCCAGTCCGCGGTCTGGGCGGACCACGGCGAGCGCCTCTTCGCCCGTCGCGGCCACCAGCATCTCCCACCGCCAGCCCCGGTGTCGCACCAGCGTTTGGCCCCAGGCGATCCCCAGCAGGAAGGCCTGGTCCAAGAGCCGCTCCGGGTCGGGCCGCGCCGACGACCGGGCGTCGCGCACGGCCCGGTCAATCAACGCCTGAACCCGCTCGACGGGGGTAACCGTTTCGTCGAAGCCCAGTGCGGATTGACC
>JAQGHJ010000697.1 GCA_028288905.1 Phycisphaerales bacterium
GAGCCCGGTCGTCGCGACCGGATCGGCCGGCGGGGGTCGTGGTGTCGGGCCGGCAACGGCCCCGCGCCGCGGCCCGCGTCGGCCGGGCGGCCCCGCCCGAAGGGGCCGCGGCTCCACAGTAGTTCTAGTGAGGATAATGCCGGTGACCCGTCGCGATTCAGCTCAGTTCGTCGCCAGGAACGTCGCCCGGTTGTTCAAGGGGTCGGCCCCGGCGGCCGCGCCGGTCGCCGACCGGGCCCGGCGGGCGACCGCCCGCGCCTGCCACACGGTGATCGAGCAGCTGGAGCTGCGGCAGCTGATGGCGGCGGACCTTGGCACGGCCGGGGCGTCGACCGCCGTCGCGGGCCAGTTCGCCACGCTCGCCGCGACGGCCGCCCACCCGTCGGTGGTGTCCCTGACGCCGGGGAACGCCGCGACGAACGTCCGCCGGGACGCGTTCGTGGCCGCCAACGGGCTGTCGCTGCCGAACGGCGGGATCGACAAGACGTCCGTCCTGGTGGCCGGGAACATCACGCTCGTGCGGGCGAGCGACAACAAGGCCGTCCCGGGCACGCCCGGCGTCAGCGGCGGCGGCGACTCGGTCATCTTCACGCCCAGCGTCTACCTCGACGCCAACACCCAGTACAAGTTCTCGATCACGGCCGGCGTCAAGGACGTGTCCGGGGCGACGTTCACCCCGTTCACCAGCACGTTCACGACCGGCACGCTCGGCGGCCCGGTCGCGACGAGCATCGGCTTCACCAAGGCCAAGCAGGCGGCCACCACCGGCCTCGGCAAGCAGTTCACGGCCGTCACGGTCGGGCCGGACGGCAAGCTGTACGCGGCGACGTTCGACGGCGTCATCTACCGGTGGACGGTCGGGTCGGACGGCACGCTCAGCGGCACGCAGACGATCAACACGGTCAACAGCAAGAGCACGACCGGGCTGCGGACGATCACCGGGATCGTGTTCGACCCGACGAGCACCAGCGGCAACCTCATCGCGTGGGTGACGCACAACGCCAAGGCCGACGCGAACGGCCCGAACTTCACCGGCAAGGTGAGCCGGCTGAGCGGGCCGGACCTCGGCACGTACCAGGACTACGTGACCGGGCTGCCCCGGTCGGTCCGCGACCACCTGACGAACCAGGCGGCGTTCGGCCCGGACGGCGCGCTGTACTTCAACCAGGCCGCCCAGAACTCGATGGGCGCCGCCGACCCGATCTGGGGCCTGGACCACCCGGAGGTGCTGCTGTCGGCCGCCACCCTGCGGCTGGACGTGAAGGCGGTCGCGACCCGCCTCGCCAACGGGCAGGGCGCGGTGAACGCCAAGACGCCGGACGGCGGCGGGACGTACGACCCGTACGCCAGCGGGGCCCCGCTGACGATCTACGCCGACGGGGTGCGGAACGGGTACGACCTCGTCTGGCACAGCAACGGCAAGCTGTACACGGCCGTCAACGGGTCGGCGTCGGGCGGGAACGCGCCCAAGAGCAGCAACACCGGCCGCCGGCTCGACACGCACGCGGCGTACGCCGGCCCGGCCGTCCCGGCGCTGACGAACGTCGCCCAGAAGGAACACGACTGGCTGTTCCAGGTCCAGAAGGGGGCGTACTACGGCCACCCGAACCCGGCCCGGGGCGAGTTCGTGTTCAACGGCGGGAACCCGACGACCGCGTCCGACGCCCAGCAGGTCGACGCGTACCCGGTCGGGGTGAAGCCGGACGCGAACTGGCACAAGGCGGCGTACGACTTCGGCGAGAGCTACTCGCCGGACGGGATGATCGAGTACAAGAGCTCGACGTTCGGCGGGGCGCTGAAGAACAAGCTGCTCGTCGTCCGGTACGCCGGCGGCGACGACATCATCGCCCTGACCCCGAACGCCGACGGGTCGATCGACGCGTCCAAGACGATCACGAGCGTCGGCGGCATCGCCCCGTTCGTCGACCCGGTCGACCTGATCGAGTTCATCAACCCGGCCGACCCGTACGACCAGCGGAACGGGACGCTGTACGTCGCCGAGTACGGCGGCAAGGCGATCACGGCGCTCAAGCCGAACACCCCGGTCGCCGTCCCGCCGACCGTCCCGCCGACCACCGGTAGCGGCGCCGGCGGCCCGGCCGCGGCGGTCGCGGTCACCGGGTCCAAGATCCAGCTGAACAAGGGCGCGCTGGTCTTCAACGCCGTCAAGAGCACGACGAGCGGCGTCGCCAAGCTGGTCATCAAGAACGCCGGCACGACCGCCCTGAGCATCACCGGGCTGACGCTCGGCGGGACGTCGGCCGCCAGCTTCACGATCACGAACAAGGGCGGGCTGCCGGCGTCGCTGGCGGCCGGGGCGTCGGCGACCGTGCAGGTCACGTTCAAGGCCGGCACCACGGTCGGGGCGATCACGACCGCCACGCTCACGGTCGCGAGCAACGACGCGTCGAAGCCGTCGATCGTCGTCGCGCTCCGCGGGCTGGTGACGGCCGGCACCGGCGGGCAGTTCGAGCCGTCGCTCCAGAAGCTGTTCGACCTGTACCAGCTGAACGTCGCGACCGGGGACAAGAACGCGGCCGACACGGACCTGTACAACCCGACCGAGCCGCTGACCGGCGGCGAGGAGGTCACCGCCCCGCGGCTGGTCAAGGCCGGCACCGGGTCGGTGTTGGTCCAGGTGCTCGGGACGTTCGCCGGCGGGTCGCCGGCGGCCCAGTTCGGGTGGTACACGGCCGGGTCGGCCAACACCCGGGCCCAGCTGCTGAGCGTGCCGGCGGCGGACGCCCAGACCGTCAACCCGACCCCGACCGGGTCGACGACGTTCGACCCGGGTTCGGCGACGTTCGGGCTGTACTCGACGTTCCCGATCTTCGGGAACACGGCGTACTCCGAGGACAACCTGAACACGGCCGAGCAGTCGGTCGCCGACCGCCGCAAGGTCCGGTTCTACCCGCTGAAGAACCCGGACGGGTCGGTCGTGGCGAACGCGTACGTGTTCACGAGCGAGGACTTCGTCAACGGGAACGGCGCGTACGACGTCAACGACTTCTTCGGCATCATCCGGAACGTGAAGGCGGCCGTCGCGGCCACCGGCGGGGTGACGCTGACGAACCTGGACGGGGCCCCGGCCGACAACCGGCTGGTGTTCAACCGGATCGGCGTCCAGCCGCCGGAGCCGCTGGTGAACTCGACGACCGGCGTGACCTACACGCCCCTGCCCAACGCGGTCCACGACACGGCGTCGCTCAAGGTAACGAACAACGGGACGTCGGCCGTCACGATCTCGTCGCTGGCCCTGAGCAACGCGTCGGCGTGGAAGATCAAGAGCGGCCCGGCGGCCGGCGCCGTGCTCCAGCCCGGGGCGTCGGCGACCGTCGTGGTGCAGTTCGTCGCGACCAGTCCGCCGGCGACGACCGAGAACGAGACGATCGATCCGACCGGGGCCCGCAAGGCGCTGAACGGCACGTACCTCGGCACGCTCACGGTCAACACGACCGGCGGGGCGAAGGTGGTGACCCTCGCCGGGTACTTCCAGAAGAAGAACGAGGACAACCAGGAGGCGAACCTGCCGACCCTGGTGAACAAGGTCTTCGGGTACGGCACCCAGATCCTCAAGTCCGGCGAGACGCTGGACACCGGCGGGGCGCCGACGGCCGTCGGCGAGGAGGTGAAGAGCGGGCTGTGGAAGGCGGCCGACTCGACGCAGCCGGTGTCGGTCCGGCAGCTGGTCGCGTACCACACGCAGGGCGACCCGGCCGTGCTGAGCTGGTACCCGACCGGCGGGGCGGAGAAGGCGGTGGTGAACCACGCCCTCAACGCCGGCCAGAGCCTGCTGCCGCTGAACACGTCCGGCGGGGTGGCGGCCGGGGCGTTCGCCCCGGGCACCGCGTCGTTCGGGCTCCGCGTCCAGAACGAGTACAGCGAGGACGCCCGGAACGTGAAGGCCGGCGTCGCCGGGCAGCACCGGATGCGGTTCTGGCCGGCCCGAGACGGGACCGGCGCGCTCATCCCCAACACCTACCTGATGGGGATGGACTACTCGGGCATCAACTATGACTACCAGGACAACGTCTACCTGATCACGAACGTGAAGGCGGCGAACGGGGCCGGCCCGACGCCGACGGTCCCGCCCGTCGTGCCGCCGACCACCCCGTCCGGCCCGACGCTGGCGGGGCTGGACCTGCTGAACGCCGCGACCGACGCGACGATCGGCGCGCTGTCGGACGGGGCGACGATCGACCTGACGGGCGGCAAGACGTACAGCGTTAGGGCGAACGTCGGGACCGGCACGATCGGCAGCGTCGCGTTCGCCGTCGACGGGGTCGTGACCCGGACCGAGAACTTCGCCCCATACACGATCGCCGGGGAGGCGAGTGGGTCGCTGACCGACGTGCTGGCCTGGGCCGTGCCGGCCGGGCAGCACGTGCTGACCGTGACGCCGTTCGGCGGGTCGAACGGGACCGGGACGGTCGGCGAGCCGCTGACGGTGACCTTCACCGGCAACACGACCACCGTCCCGCCGACGGTGCCGCCGACCACCCCGACGTTCGGGGTGACGGGCCTGACCCTGATCGACGCCGACACCGACCTGGACCTCGGGCCGGTCACGGACGGGATGACGCTCGACCGGACCGGGGGCAAGCAGTTCGCGATCCGGGCCGAGACGACGGGGGCGACGACCAAGAGCGTCGTGTTCGTGGTCGACGGGACCCCGTTCCGGACCGAGAGTTCCGCCCCGTACACGATCGCCGGCGACGCCGCCGGCGGCCCCGCCGGCGACTACGCCCCTTGGACCGCAGCCGCCGGCCCCCACACGCTCACCGTCCAAGGGTACGACGCGACCGGCGGGGCCGGCACGCTCGGGTTAGCCGTCACGTTCAACCTGAACGTGGTCGACGGGCCGGTGTCTCCCCCGCCACCCCCGCCCCCGCCGGTGGCAGCCCCGACCCTGTCGGGGCTGACGCTGGTAAACGCGAACACGGACGCGGCCGTCGGCCCGCTGGCCGCCACCGGCACCGTCCTCGACCTGTCGGGCAGCCAGACGTACACCGTTCAGGCGGTGCCGGCGACGACCGGCGACGTGCTGCCGGTCGGGAGCGTGGTGTTCAAGGTCGACGGCGCGACCGTCCGGACGGACGACGCGGCCCCGTTCGTGCTCGGCGGCGAGGACGGGATCAACCTGCTGCCGTGGGTGACGACCGACGGGTCGCACCTGATCGAGGTGACGCCGTTCACCGCCGCCGGCGGGCTCGGGACGGCC
>JAQGHJ010000724.1 GCA_028288905.1 Phycisphaerales bacterium
TGGCATAGGGGATGGCGGTCACCGGCGCGGTCGCCGCCGGGTCAGCCGCACGCACCGCGGCCGGGACGGCCCCGCCCGCGGTCAGGGCGACGGCCGCGCCTAGGATGAAGTCCCGGCGGGTGGGTGCGGGAGCAGGGGTGGACGATGTCGGTGGGACGTCGGGCGAGTCGTTGTCTTGGCCCAAGGAGCGATCCTCGTCAGCAGCGGCGGGGTTCCTCCAAGGATCGTACCGTCGGCCGCCCCGTGTCGCACCGGTGCCCGGGCTTGGCGATGAAGTGTTCGTGGGGCCGGCGCACAGCCGGCCCCACGCGGGGCGGCTTCGAATCCCTCATCCCATCAGCTTCGCCGCCGCGTCGAACGCGGTCCGGATCGTCTGCCGCTCGTCGGCCGTCAGCGTGAACGCCATCGCCCCGGCATTCTGTTTCGCCTGCTCCGCGTTCCGCGCCCCGACCAGCGCGGCCGTCACGCCCGGCTCGTTGAACGTCCAGTTCACGATGAGCTGCGCGAACGTCGCCTTGTGCTGGTCTGCGATCGGCTTCACGCGCGCCAGTGCGTTCTGCACTGCCTTCCGCACCTCCGGCTTGAACGCCTTGTAGTTCGCCCGGTGGTCCCCCTCGGGGAACTTGTGGTCGGGGCCGTACTTTCCGGTCAACAGCCCACGCTCCATGGGCGAGTAGACGACCGTGCCGATGCCGTGCTCGCGGCACAGCGGCAAGACCTCCTTCTCGATCCCGCGGTTGATCACGCTGTACGGCGGCTGGAGGCTGGCCAGCGTCGACCCGTGCGACTTGAGCCACCCGTCGGCGGCGGCGAGCTGCACGCCGTTGTAATTGCTGACGCCGATCGCCCTGATCTTGCCGGCCTTGCGCAGCTTCTCCATCGCCTCGATCGAGTCTTCGACGGGCGTGGTCAGGTCGGGCCAGTGGATCTGGTACAGGTCGATCACGTCGATCCCGAGCCGCGTTAGGCTCCGGTCGCACTCGACCTCGATGCTGTCGGGCTTGGAGTTGCGGGTGACGGTGATCGGCTCGCCGGCGTTGTTCTTCGTCGCCCACGGCTCGGACCCGCGGGCGTCGTCCCACCGCATCCCGCACTTCGTCAGAACCTGCACCTTGTCCCGCCGGCCCTTGATCGCCTTGCCGACCAGCTCCTCGCTATACCCCTGGCCGTAGATGGCGGCCGTGTCGATGGAGGTGATGCCGGCGTCGACAGCGGCGTGGATGGCGGCGATCGAATCCGCCTCCTCGCTCCCGCCCCACATCCACCCGCCGATCGCCCACGCCCCGAACGTGACGGGCGAAACCTTAACGTCGCTGCGGCCGAGCGGGCGGAGTTCCATGGGCGGCGGTCCTTCTGTCGGGTGGCGGTGCCGACGGGTCGAACGACCCGCCGGCGAACGGGGGACTCTAGGGCCGCTGCCTCGTTCCGTGCCACCGGATTCGGCGGAACGACCCTGCCGCAATCCCGGCCCATTCAGCGCGGAGGGGGCCAGGTCGCCCCCGCACGACGGCGGGCCCGACCAAGGACGGGCCCGCCGGTAAGTTGTGAATGTGGCCGCGGCCCGTCGCTCGGGCCGCTCGTTGCAGCCGGGAAGGCGTCACTGCCCTTCCTGGCCCTCCTGCGACGTCGACCAGGCGCCGAGTTCGTTGAGGAACTCGTGCAGCGCGACGGCCGCGTTCTGGTCGGCGCTTTCGCCGGTGTGCAGCAGCGTGAAGTTCTCGGTCCCGGCCGCCTTGGCCAGGTGCTGCAGCGCGACCTTGTAAGGGCTCTCGGCCAGCGCCTCGTGGTACTGGCCGCGGAAGTAATCGAACCCGTCCGGGTGCCGCTCGAACCAGTCGCTCAACTTGGCCGACGGGCCGAGGTGCGTCAGCACGTGGTCGACCTTGCACCACTCCCGGAGGTCGCGGGTGAGGCCCGTCGCCTCGACCCACAGCCGCTGCCCGTCGTCCTGCTCCGCCTCGTCCATCAGGTGCTTGACCTTGATCATGGGCGCTGAGGGGTAACGGCCACGCCCGGGGGTGGCGTCCCTCTCACTCCGCTCGCGGCGTATACCGGCGGTCCTTGGTCGGCGCCTTTCACGACGCCCGGGGCCGTTCAACCCATCGCCCCGTCGGCCTTGTCCCGCCGCTCGCCGGACCATAGTAGGACGTCAGAAACCGTCTGGGGTTTGGTCGGGACGCAGTGATGCGCATTTTGTTTTTATAACCACCGGCAGCCGCGTCGCCGGGCTCGCAGATGAGGCGGCGGCACGGGCCGTTTGGCGTTACAACTCCACCCATCATGGACCTTCAACGACGCGGGGCGATATGGCGGGGCTGGGTCGGAAGCTGGCAGGTTGCGGGCGTGGCGGCGCTGGTGGTGGCGGTCGCGGCGGCGGGCTGTCGCAAGTCGGTCGACGCCCGAACGGCTACGCCCCGGGCGGCCGCCAAGGCGTTCGCCACGGCCATGTCCACCGGGGACGCCGAGGTGATCGGGCAGGTCAGCACGGGCGACGACGCGTCGCTCCGGGTGCTGGCCGCGTCGGCCGCCCTGAATGCCGCCTACGCCAAGCTCGAGCGGGCGGCGGCGGACCGGTTCGGCGACCCGAAGGCGGTCATCAGCGTCGGGCGGGGGTCCGATCATTATGCCAAGATGCTGACCGACCTGGACGCCGCCCCGGAGGCGGTGAAGGACGACCAAGCGTCGGTCGGCACCGGCATGCGGAAGATCTACTTGAAGAAGGTGGGCACCGCGTGGCGGGTCGACCGGTCGATGCACGTCCCGCCGGGGGACGTCGACGCGCACGTGGCGATGGTCCGGGCGATGACCAACGCGTACGACGGGGTGCGGGCCGGGCTGGCGGCCGGCGCGTACGAGTCGGCCGACGCCGCCAAGGCGGCGTTCATGGGCAAGACGATGGAGGCGGTGATGAGCGTGTCGCCGCCGCCGGCCACCGCGCCTGCCGCCACCCCGCCGGCGGTGGCGACAGCGCCAGCCTCTCGGCCCGGTCTGCCTGCCGCGACGACCGGTCCGACACCGTGAAGCGTCGGCCGACGGTGCCCCTCGGGCGAGCGCCGTTCACCCTGCCCGGGCCGGCAGCTCCATCCCGTGCTTCAGGATCGTGCCGACCACCCGGTCCATGTCCGGCGGGGCGGTCGGCGGGCCGGCGTCGGGGTCGGCGCACGGCGTGCCGAGCTCGCGGGCGAACGCCTCGAACCCGCCGGGGGTGTGGACGTCCAGCATCCGGGCCGGGGTGTCGCCGACGTTCGTGAACGCGTGCCACGCGCCGCGGGGGACCCGCAGGAACGCGCCCGGCCCGACCACCTCGCGGCGGCCGTCGACCTCGACCGCGTACGTGCCGGCCAGCACGTAGAACAGCTCGTCCTCGACGACGTGCCGGTGCGGCGGCACGCCAGACCCCGGCGGCGTCACCACCTCCATCACGCTGAACTGCCCGTTCGTGTCCGCCGCCGTCAGCTTCAGCCGGGCGAGTTGGCCGAGCAGCCACACCTGCTCCGTCCGGCCTGGCAGGTCCGCGTCCACATCGGCGCGATGGTCGAACCGCATCTCGATGCCGGCCCGGGCGGCCCCGGCGATCATGGCTTCGACGGCCGCCGGCGTGACCGCCGGCGGGTCGAACGACGTCGCCGGGTCCGTCCGCGTGCCGACGGCCGCCACGAACCGGTCGAAGCCGCCGGGGGTGCTCAGCACGAGGAACTTCGCTGGCCGGGTGCCGGGGTTCGCGAACGTGTGCGGGACGCCCCGGGGCAGGAACACCGCGTCGCCGGCCGCCGCCCGGAGCCGTCGGTCGCCTAGGACCAGGGCCAGTTCGCCGTCGAGGACGTAGAACAGCTCGTCCTCGCCCACGTGGACGTGCGGCGGCGGGCCATCGCCCGGAGGGATGGTCGTCTCGACGAGGGCGTAGGCCCCGGCGGTCTGGTCGGCCGTAGCCAGCAAACGCATGCGCTGGTTCAACAGCCAGTACGCGTCGCCGGCGGTGGCGTCGGTCGCGAGGGGCTTGGTCAAGTTCGGCGTGGAAGTCGAGGAAGTCATCGTCCAATCTCCGTGTCGGCAGGTCGGCAACAGGCCGACCGGGCTCAGGAGATGAGACCGAATGAGGGGGTGGGCCGCGACCGGCCTGATGCGGTCAGGCCTGATCCGGGCAGGCGGGAGTTGAGCGAACAGTGGGGCGGGGCGGGGCCTGCCGTGTGGCCGGGGTTGGGAACGGGCG
>JAQGHJ010000774.1 GCA_028288905.1 Phycisphaerales bacterium
TCATCGTCGAGTCGCCGGCCAAGGCAAAGACGATCAACAAGTACCTCGGCGACGACTACGTCGTCCGCGCCTCGATGGGCCACGTCCGCGACCTCCCGAGCAAGGGCATGGGCGTCGACCTCGAGACGTTCCACCCCGACTACGTCCTGATCGAGGAGCGGGGCAAGGACAAGCTCGTCGGCGAGCTCCGGAAGCTGGCCAAGCAGTCCCCGACCGTCTACCTCGCGACCGACTTGGACCGCGAGGGCGAGGCGATCGCCTGGCATTTAAAGGAAGCGCTGGGGCTCCCGGACGAGCGGGCCAAGCGGGTGATCTTCAACGCGATCACCAAGACCGAGATCCAGCGGGCGTTCGCCAGCCCCAAGTCGATCGACATGGACCGGGTGAACGCCCAGCAGGCCCGGCGGATCCTCGACCGGATCGTCGGGTACGAGATCAGCCCGCTGCTGTGGCGGAAGGTGGCCAAGGGGCTCAGCGCGGGCCGGGTGCAGAGCGTGACCGTCCGGCTCGTCGTCGAGCGGGAGCGGGAGATCGCCGCGTTCGTCCCGCAGGAGTTCTGGAAGATCGGCGGCGTGTTCACCGCCGCCGCGACGGCCGACACGTGCTCCGGGCTGGCGAACGAGTGGCGGGCGTTCCTGAAGTCGCCCGGCACGTCCGCCGACCGGGCCCGCGACGGCCAGGCCGCCGCCGGCCCGACCAAGGCCGACCGCGAGCGGTGGCTCGCCGACCACAACGCGTTCGCCGCCGAGCTCGTCGAACTGGCCGGCAAGAAGTTCGAGGCCGACAACAAGGCCCACGCCCTTCGGGCCGCCGAGCTGCTCGGTTTCGTGCTCGACCAGGACGACACGACCGAAGACCCTGACGCTAAGGGCCCGGCCCGCCGGGTAACGAAGTTCCGCGGGCACCTCGGCACCTGCCCGGCGTTCGCGGTCCGGTCGATCGAGCGGAAGCGGACGACGAGCCGCCCGCCGGCCCCGTTCATCACCAGCACGCTCCAGCAGGGCGCCGCCAGCCGGCTGTACATGGCCGCCAAGCGGGCGATGCAGGTGGCCCAGGGCCTGTACGAGGCCGGGCACATCACCTATATGCGGACGGACAGCACCCATCTGTCCGGCGACGCGCTGACGATGGCCCGGACGTACATCGGCGGCACGTTCGGCCCGCGGTACCTGCCGGAGAAGCCGAACTTCTTCGCCAGCTCGAACAAGAGCGCCCAGGAGGCCCACGAGGCGATCCGCCCGACCGACGTGTCGTTCACGCCCGAGATGGCCCGGGCCAAGCTCGGGAGCGACGACGCCCGGCTGTACGACCTGATCTGGCGCCGCTTCGTCGCCTGCCAGATGTCGCCCGCCGAGTTCGACCAGACCGCCGTCACCCTCGCCACGACGACGAAGGACGGCGACGCCGTGTTCCGCGCCACCGGCCGCAAGCTGGTGTTCGACGGGTTCATGAAGGTGGCCGGGGTCAGCAGCGAGGACCAGCTGCTGCCGGACCTGCAAGAGAAGCAGCCGGTGTTCCCGATCGAGGTCGACCCGACCCAGCACTTCACCCAGCCGCCGCCGCGGTACACCGAGGCGTCGCTGGTGAAGATGCTCGAGCAGCTCGGCATCGGCCGCCCGAGCACGTACGCCAGCATCATCGGGACGATCCAGGACCGGCAGTACGTCGAGCAGCAGGACCGGCGGTTCTACGCCACGCTGCTCGGGACGGTGGTGACGGACAAGCTCGTACAGGCGTTCCCGGACATCCTGGACGTGAAGTTCACGGCCGGGATGGAGCTGAAGCTCGACGACGTCGAGGAGAACCACGCCGACTGGGTGCAGCTGCTGCGGGACTTCTACGGCCCGTTCCACGCGACGGTGGCCGGGTCGCTGGAGAAGATCGAGCACGCCGGCGGGGCGATCAGCCCGTACCCGTGCCCCAAATGTACGAAGCCGATGCTGTACCGCATCAGCAAGAACGGCTTCTTCCTCGCGTGCTCGGACCGCGAGTGCGGGACGACGCAGCCCGTGGACGCCCAGGGCGTGCCGACGCTCCGGGAGGCGAGCGAGTTCACCTGCCCCAAGTGCGGGCGGGAGATGATGAAGCGGAAGGGCCGGTTCGGCGAGTTCCTCGGCTGCACCGGGTACTCGGTGAAGAACGAGAAGGGCGAGCCGAGCTGCAACGTCATCATCAACCTGGACAAGGAGGGCAAGCCGCTGCCGCCGAAGGCCCCGCCGATCAAGACGACGGTCGCGTGCGAGAAGTGCGGCAGCCCGATGCTGCTGCGGGACAGTAAGCGCGGGCCGTTCCTCGGGTGCAGCACGTTCCCGAAGTGTCGGTCGACGAAGATGATGAAGAAGCTGGTCGGGGCCGACCTGGCGCAGGTCGAGGCGCTGCTGCCGCTGCTGAAGGAGGAGGGGGCGAAGGCGGCCGAGATGGCGGCCAAGATCACCGGCAGCATCCCGGCCGGCCCGGCGGCCAAGCCGACGAACGTGGCGACGAACATCGACTGCGACGAGTGCGGCAAGCCGATGATCGTCCGCCAGGGCCGCCGCGGGCCGTTCCTCGGGTGCAGCGGGTACCCCAAGTGCAAGAACACCGGCGAGGTGCCGGCCAAGCTGCTGGAGGAGATGGGCGTCGGCCCCGACGGCAAGCCGGCCGGTGCCGGCGGGGCGGCCGCCGTGAAGGTGCCGCAACCCACGGACGAGGCGTTCGACGACGTGGCGACCGAGGACGCGGCGTAAG
>JAQGHJ010000156.1 GCA_028288905.1 Phycisphaerales bacterium
GGTCCATCCGGTCCCGCAGCTCGTCGGTGTCGCGGAGCTGTTCCCGCTGCTGCTCGCGGAGCCGGGCGAGCTGCCGCTTGATCTCTTCCTGCTTGGCCGGCTCCTTCGCCTCGGCCAGCGCCGACTGCATCTCCTTCATCTGTCGGTTTAGGTCCTCCTGCCGCTGGGCGAGGTCCTTGAGCCGGCTCAGCACCTGCCGGGTCTCGCGCTCCTGCGGGTTCTGGTCCTGCTGCTGGCCGGCGGCCCGCTGCTGCTCGTACCGGTTCTTCTCGTCGGTCAGCTTGAGCTGGTCGAGCTGCCGCTGCCGCCGGGAGCTGGCGCTGGACGCCGACTTCTGCGCCCCCTGTTGCCGCTGCCCCTTCACCACCTCGTGCTCGCGGGCCCGGAGCTTGAGCAGCTCCTGGTAGGCGGCCTGCTCGGCCGGCAGGGCGGCGGACGCCAGCTTGCCCACGTCCGCCTTCTCGGCCGCCTCCGTCAGGGCGGCCGCGGCCGCGTCCATCTGCTTCAGCACGTTCTTCAGGAACGACTGCGACCGGGCGTCGGTCAGCTTCTCGCCCATCGCCTCGGCCTTCTCCCGCGCCTCGGCCTGCGACTCGGCGATCAACTTCACGTCGGGCGCGAACGCCGCCGACGGCTTGGCCGACGTCTCCCGGCGGATGACCTTCCACGTCGCAGCGATGATCTGCTTCTCGCCCTCGGCCGCCTCCTCCGCCCTTTGGGCGTTTTGGCTGCTCTTCTGCTGTTGCTGTTGTTGCTGCTGCTCGTCCGGCTGCTCGCCCTGGCGGTAGATTTCCTCGAAGGGCCGAACCTCGGCGAAGAACATGTCGCCGGCCGTCCGCCGGACCGCGCCGTCCGGCCCGACGTCCTCGGCCCAGAAGTAATAGCTGAGCAGCTGGTCCGGC
This sequence comes from Phycisphaerales bacterium, assembly GCA_028288905.1. Taxonomy (GTDB): domain Bacteria; phylum Planctomycetota; class Phycisphaerae; order Tepidisphaerales; family Tepidisphaeraceae; genus Humisphaera. The sequence goes on from JAQGHJ010000156.1 coordinate 903, forward strand.
TCGGCGGCCAGTTTCTCGAGGGCGACGGTGTGGGCGACGTCCCGCTTGTCCCGCCCGGCGACGTTCTCGGCCAGCACGACGTCGGCGGCGGGGCGGCCGGCGATCGTGTAGCTGACGCCGGCCCGGCGGACGCCGAAGTCGTCCGACACCTTCGCCCGGAGGGTCAGCTCCTCCAGCGGCGACACGTCCACGTCCATCGCCGGGAAGTCGAGCTTCAGCTCCGGCGGCTTGTTCGGCGTCACGTTCACCGCCAGCTCGGCCGGCCGCTTGCTGGCCCGGCCATCGGCGTCCGTCAACTGCAGCGTGTACCGGGCGGAATGCTTCATCTCGACCGCGGCCGTGTAAACGCTCGGGTCGGCCGGGTCCGGGGTGAGGGTGATCGGCTGCGGGGCGTCGTCAGCGGGTGGGTCGGCGGGATTGGTGGTGACGCCGTTGGCGGCGGCCGGGCTCACCTTGGGCACGAGGACCGCGCCGGCGACCGACTTGTTCAGCCGGAACGTCAGGGCCGCCTTGGTGCCCTCGACGGCCGTCACGCTGCGGGTGTCGGCGACGTCCTTCTCCGGCGCGCCGGTGTACGTCGGGAACGTCAGCTTGGCGTCCGCCTGTTTCAGCTCAGGGTGCTCGAAGACGGCGGCCTTGTACCACCGGGTCTGGGTTGGGACGGCCGCCGGGCCGTACCGCACGGCGTACGCCAAGTCGGCGTCGACGGCCGGCACGCGGGCGGCGAACACCGGGTCGTCCAGGCTCTTGCTCATCGGGACGTCGTGCGGCTGCCCGTCCGCCCCGCGGACGACGAGGGCGGCGTCCGCCGGCAGGTCGCGGCCGAACCGGGCGAGCACGACGAGGCTCGTCCCCCGCTCGACGCTCGCGTCGCCCGGCTCGACCTTCAGGTCGAAGTCGGCGGCCGCCCCCGGCTGGCCGTCCCACGCGGCCGCGGGGCCGCCGGGACGGGCGGCGACCGTCACCGCCAGCGCGATGAGCACGGTTGCCAGGCCCGCGAGCGTCAGCCCGTGCGCCCAGGCCGTCGCCCGCAGGGCCCGGTCCGGCACGACCTGCTCCCAGCGTCGGCGGGCGGCGTGGTCGAGGGCCTCATCGACGACCGTCCGTTGCAGGTAGGTGAGGTGTCCTTCGGGACCGTCGCCCGGCGCCTGCTCCACCGCGGCCAGCAGCCGGGTGTCGAGGTCGGGGAACTTCCGCTCCAGCCGGCGGGCGACCCACAGCGGGTCCCGCACCACCCGGACGGCCCGCAGCAGCGGTGGCAAGAGTGCGGCGAGCAGGACGGCCATCAGCACGAGGGTGACGAGGGGCACCGCCCGCCCCGCGCCGCGCCACCACGCCAGGGCGGCCAGCCCGGCGACCGCCAGCGCGAGCCAGCAGGCGGCCAGCCCGATCTGCCACAGCAGGCGGCGGTAGCGGCCGCTGACGGTGTCCAACGCTCGGCGGAGCCGACGGTCGTGCATGGCGGTGCCTGTCTGCGTTCGTGGGGGCCGGCGCGGGCGGCGGATGGTGCCACACCGTACGCGGCGGCCGGTGGGACGGCAACGGGAAACCCGCTGCGGCCGAGCCACCAGCGCCGAAGGATGCCGGCGGGTAAAGGCTCGACCTGCCGTCTACGGGTCGGGCGGGCCCGTCAGTGACACGGGCTTCCTGCCCGTGCCCATCCGTCCGACCGCCCGAGGGCTTTCCGCGGACCCGAACGAGATGACGCGCGACGTCCGCACGCACGGGCTGAAAGCCCGTGTCACTGACGGGCCACAAAGACCTCTCGACGGACGCGGTCGCTTTCGTTGTCAAGCGGCGGAAGGCACCGGTGCGTCCGCCACCCGCCGGCGGGCGAGGCGGCCGGCCACCAGCGTCTCGGCCGCCAGCAGCCCCAGCACGCCCAGGATCACCCACCGCCACAGCTTCTGCCGGCTCTCCAACTCGGCCTGGCGGAGTTGCCGTTGGCGGGCGGCGAGCTGCTCGGCCGTCTCGGCCGTGCCGAGCTTCGCCCCGAACCGCTCCAGATCCTCGACGGGCATCGCGGCCGTCCGGCTCTCGTCAAGCGGCAGGTTGACGGCCACCGGCGTCTCCCGCCCGCCGGCGACGATCCGGTAGATGCCGGGACGGTCGGCCGCCGTCGCCGGGGCCGTCGTCAACTCGTTGGGCAGGTCGATCCGGCGGCCGTCCGGGGTCAGGAGCGCGCGACTGGCGGCAGACGATCCGACGAAAGCCGAGCCGCCGGGCGACGGCGGGCCCGACGACGGGCCGCCCGCCGCGGCCGGCGGCAGCGGGATCGGCTCGTACACCACCTGTTGGGCCCCGACGCCCAAGCCGTCCCGCCGACGGACGAGGCCGTCGAGGAGTGGGACGAACTTCGTCGACAGCGCGAGCTGGCTGTCGGCCGGCTGCCAGCCGGACGCGGCGACGATCACCCGCCCGCGCGCCACTGGCCGTTCCAGCAGGTACGGGTCGCCGTCGTCGAACCAGGCGAGCACCCGGACGGCGGCCGGGTCGGCCGGCAGCGTCAGCCGGCGGTGCTTCCAGAAGTGCACCTTCGTGAAGTCCGCGAACCGGGCGTCGGCGAACGCGGCGAACAGCGGGTGGGCCAAGTCGACCCGGCCCACGAGCGCGAAGCCCGTCGCCGGCGCCTCGGCGACCCCGAGGTCGGGCACTCCGGCCAGCCGGGCGAGCCCGCCGGCCGCGGCCGCATCGCGGAGCACCCACAGCACGGTGCCGCCGGCGTCGGCGTACCGGCGGAGGCGGTCGACGGCCGCGTCCGGCAGGGCGGCGGCCACCACGGCCAGTCGCAGGTCGAGCAGGTCGGCGTCGGTCACCGGCTCGGTCGGCGGGCGGGCGGCGAACTCCACCCGCCGGCCCGGGGCCGCGGCCAGCGCGCCCTGGAGGTAGTACCGCAGCCCGTTCACGTCGTCGGCGGCGTCAAGTCCGGCGTACAGCACCCGGGCCACGTCCGGCACCGGCGGGACGACGTAGACCGTGTTGTCGAAGTCGGCGTCGTCCCCTGACAGGACGAGGCGGTTGGCGGTCGGGACGGTCGTGCCGACGGCGGCGGCGGCGACCG
>JAQGHJ010000803.1 GCA_028288905.1 Phycisphaerales bacterium
GTACCCGCCCTCGAGCGCGACCTGATACGCCGAGATGCGGCCGGCGTCCGCCCCGATCTGCCCGAACTGGTACGACACCTCGACGTCCAGGTCCCACGGCTTCGGGTTCGTCGAGAACCGGGCGCCGATCGTGTACGTGTCGCTCTCGGCCGGGAGCGACGGACCGGTGCCGACCGCCCCGAGGTTGTTCTGGTTCAGCACGAGCCCGTACAGGTCGAGCTTCGTGCTCGCCCCCGGAAGCACGTCCGGGAGCGAGATGGTGTCGTACACGCCGGAGAACGTCGCCTGCGACGACCCGTCGTTCGGCTCCTCGACGTTCACGACGACCGGGCGGACGAGGAACGCGTCGACCGTGTGGTTGCCGAGGACGGCCGACACCTTCACGCCCTCGAACGTCCGGCGGACGTTCGTCCAGTCGAGGGGGCTGATCAGCCGCTGGGCGCCGTAGATCAGGTCCTGCCGCCCGAACCGGACGGTGACCGAGTCTTTGCCGCCGAGCGGGATCGTCCCGTCGACGAACAGCTGCTGGACGTCGAACTCGTCGGCGTCCGTCGGCCGCGGGCCGCCCTCGCGGGCGTCCTCCAGGGAGGCCTTGATCTGCCCGAACGCCCGGAAGTAGGGCCCGACGTGCAGGTCGGCGTTGAGCAGCCCGCGGTGCAGGAAGTACCCGTTGTCGTCCTGCGGGCCGGTCCCGAACGTGTTGTTGTTGAAGTACTCGTACCGCTCCCGGAGCTGCCCGCCGAGCGACAGGTACACGTCGTCCCGCTTCCCGAGCGGGATGTACTTGATCGGGTCGAACAGGTCCGACCGCTTCGACGGGTCCTTGAGGTACGAGTAGTCCTCGTTCCACCGGACGGGCGTGTACGGGCTCGGGCCGTACGCCCCGCCGGTGCCGGCCTTGTTCACCGGGGCGGGCGCGTTCGTGACGGCCGGGGCGTACGGCCCGGACGCCGGCATCGGCGTCTGGGCAGAGGCGACCGCAACGGGCATCGCCGACAGGACCGCGGCGGCTAGGAGGGGGCTGCGCGTCATCGGGGTGGTGAGACCTTTCGCTGGTACGACGAGGTATCGGGACGGCCGGGTAAGGGGACAACGGGCAACGGGACGGCCGACGCCGCGGGTCAGGCCGCCGGGGCGGCCGCCTTTGGCTTGCGGATGTCGTGTTCCTCCAGGAACGCGATCAGCCGCTCGCGGAGGCGGTAGTAGTCCGGGTGCTCCATCACCTCGGTCCGGTTCCGCGGGCGGGGGAACGTCACCTCGATGGTCGCCCCCACCTTCGCCCGCGGCCCGTTCGTCATCATCACGACCCGGTCGGCCAGGAAGAGGGCCTCGTCCACGTCGTGCGTGACCATGAGCGCGGTTTTCTGGTCTTGGGCCCACAGGTCGATCAGCACTTGCTGCAGTTCGAAGCGGGTGAGCGAGTCGAGCATGCCGAACGGCTCGTCGAGCAGCAGCATCTTCGGGTTCAGGGCGAACGCCCGGGCGATCCCGACCCGCTGCCGCATGCCCTGCGACAACTGGGCCGGCATCTTGTGCATCGCGTCCTTCAGCCCGATCAGCGACAGGTAGTACGCGACGAGGTCCCGCCGCTCGGCGTCGGGGGCATTCGGCATCACCTGCTCGACCCCGAGCCGGACGTTGTCGAACGCGGTCATCCACGGGAGCAGGCTCGGGGCTTGGAACACGACTCCGCGGTCCGGGCCCGCCCCCTTCAGCTCCTTGCCGGCCAGGACGATCGTGCCGCTCGTCTTCTCCGTCAGCCCGGCCACGATCGACAGCACGGTCGACTTGCCGCAGCCCGAGTGGCCGATCAGGGCGACGAACTCGCCCTGCCGCATGGACAGGTCGAAGTCCTCGACGACGGTGACCGGCCCGCTCTTGGACGGGAACGTCTTGTTCAGCTTCCAGATCTCGAGGAACTTGCTCATCGGAGGTCCGGCCTCGTTAGAGCCCCGAAGGGGCGGCAGAGCCATAGCCCGGGGCGCGAGCCCCGGGTTAGAAACGCGATACGAGGTCCGGGAGCCCCGAAGGGGCGAAAGAGCGCGAACGTCGTCCGACACCGGGCTCTTTCGCCCCTTCGGGGCTGGCCGCCTCCTTCGTCCTCACAACCCGGGGCTCGCGCCCCGGGCTATGGCTCTGCCGCCCCTTCGGGGCTTCTTTCCCCACCTCACCCGACCGCCACCGCCACCTCGTCCGCGACGTCCACCGGCTCGGCCTCAGACGGGTGGCCGATCGCGAACCCGGTCGCGTACCCCTCGGGGTCGGCCGGGTCGAACGTGACGCCGTCCACCAGCGTCTCGGGCCGCTCGCTCGCCCCGCCCTCGCCGAGCCCCGCGGACTTGGCGAACGCCTCGTACAGGTCGCCGCGGAACACGCGGGCGGCGACGGCGGCGTAGTCCGGGGTGCCGCGGACCATGCCCCAGCGGCGGAACTGGGTCAGGAACCACATCGCGTGCTTCTGCTGCGGGTAGTTCACGTTCCCGGCGCTGAACCGCATCGGGTGCAGCGGGTACTCCTTCGTCCGGCCGTCGCCCATGTCGTAGTGCCCGCCGAGCCGGGGCAGGATCTCTTCCGGGCGGACGTTCAGGTACGCCTGCCGGGCGATCAGGGCGGCCGCCTCGGGCCGGTTGGCGGGGTCGTCGAGCCAGGCGCTGGCGTCGCCGACGGCGGCGAGCACCTTGCCGACGACGTCCGGGCGGTCGGCGGCGAACGACTCGGTGAACGCCAGCGCCTTCTCCGGGTGGTCCGCCCACACGTCCTGGCTGGCGACGGCCGTGTACCCGACGCCGTCCGCCACCGCCTTGGCGTTCCACGGCTCGCCGACGCAGAACCCGCACACCTCGCCCTGCCGCAGCCCGGCCAGCAGCAGCGGCGGCGGGGTCACGGTCATCGACACGTCCGCGTCCGGGTCGATGCCGCCGGCGGCCAGCCAGTACCGCAGCCACAGCTCGTGCGTGCCGAACCGGTGGGTGCTGGCGAACGTCATCGGCGGGCCCGAAGCCCGCGCCCGCCGTGCCTCGACCGCCAGGGTGGCCGGGTCGGCCCCGACCTTGGCGGCCAAGTCCCGGCTCAGCGTGATCCCCTGCCCGTTGCGGTTCAGGATCCACGGGACGACGAGCGGGGCCCGCCGGTGCCCCATCATGCCGGCCGCGACCGCGACCGGGATGCTCGCCAGCATGTGGGCGGCGTCGATCGTGCCGGCGCACAGCGCGTCGGTGACCGCGTCCCAGCTCGGGAACTTCTGGAGCCGGACCTGTAGCCCGTGCTTGGCGAACAGCTCGCGCTCGCAGGCGGCGATCAGCGGGGCGGAGTCGGTCAGCGGCAGGAACCCGATCGTCAGCTCCGGGCGGACGGCGGCGGCGGCCGACCCGCGGCGGGCGGCCGACCGGCCGGCCTGCGGGCGGGTCGACGC
>JAQGHJ010000834.1 GCA_028288905.1 Phycisphaerales bacterium
GAGCGCGACGACGGCGCCGGCCGCCACGAGAGGACCGCCCCGTACCGGTGGCCGCACCGAAGGCACCGGGCGGTCCGGGCGGACGACGGCGGAGCCGGGTCGACGACGATGTCGCCGAACCGACACCTCGAGCACGTGAGCGGGTTCCGGACCGACCCCACCCAACACGCGACTTCCAAAGACAGGCCGAAAAATATAACGGCGACCAGTCGGATCAACTGCGCCCCCTTTACAGACCAACGAGGAGCGTAGCGGGGCGATCGCCGCCGGACAACCATTCGACAAGCGGGGGCGGGCGTCCCGAGGGGGGGACCGTCGACGCGAGCGGACGTTTGGGGGACGGGCGGCTCGGGCACTCGCCTCCGGTGACCGCCTCCCCGGCGACGCGTGCCGAGGCGAGTCGGACGGACCTGATCCCTTGGGACCCGCTCGAGGGCACCGCGGTCGTCACCGTCCGCGCTGACGTCGACGAGCTCTGGGAACCCGTGCTTGTGTCCCGCCCGCGTAGGGAGGTGTAGTCCACCCCGATCTCGACGACAGGCGGCCCCGGATGCGCGGCCGGTCAGTTCGTGGCTCGGCGCGGCCCTCGCGGTCGGTGCCTTCGCGACGGGCGGTCGTGGCTCCGGGGGGCGGCGTGTCCGCCGTCGGTCCCGGGACTGCCGACCGCCGCGCCGCGGCGGGGGTGACCAAACGCTAGTCCCGACCCGTGGCGAGGCGCGGGTTCGGCGAACCCGCGGGCCGCGCCGCCGGGGGATCTGCGGCCGGCCGCGGGTCTCAGCCCTCCCGGGCGTCCGGTACCGCGTCACCGCGGGGCGGGGGCCCGGCCGCCACGCCGACGCCCCCCTCCGAGACCGGTCCCGCCGCCGGGGCGGACGTCCGCCCCCACCACACCGGCCGGCGGAACCGCCGCCAGCAGTGCCGACACCGGTACGGGCGGACGAGCAGCGTGAGGAGCGGCCAGTCGCGCGGCTGGAGTTTCGACGGGCGGCAGGTGCCGTCGTCGCCGCATTTCGGGCACGCGTTGGGCATGGGCCCGGCTGGTATACGCGATGCCCGACCACCGGCACAAGGCGAATCCCTTGTTGCCGCCCGACAACTAATGGTTCCGCCGGACGCGGGTCCACAGGGGCCGGACCGTGTCGATCCCGCACCGCCGGCAGGTGACGGGCCGGAGCAGGAATAGCGCCAGCCAGACGTATCGCCACGTGTACGACCGCCGGACGTAGTTCGAGTCCCAACAGTTTCTGCAACGCATGGTGGGCGGCACCGGTGGTCCCGAGGCCCGACCATCGGGGACCCAGCACCCCACGCCGGCGTGAATACTGTAACCCACGCCACGCAGCCCGGCATACCCCCTAATCATGTGGTGGTACGGTGCGTGGCGTTTTCGCGGCGGCCGTCACGGGGCAGCCGTCCACCCAGGGCCGGCGGCGCCCGCGGCCCCCGGGCTCGTGCGGCGGCACGCCGACACGCGCCCGACGCGTCGGAAAGCCGCGACGGGTGCCGGAAGCCACGTCGACGGCCGGTCGGTCGTTGGCGACGAGGCGACTCGACGGTAGGTTGGGGACCGGACCCCGGAAGGCCGGGGACCGCCGCCTTCTTCGCCCCGCAAGCGCTTCGCACGGGTGCGGCTTCGGGGGAACCGCCGGCAGGTTCTCTCACCGGACAGGTCGGCCGGGCCAACGTCCCCTCGCGTTCCGCGGCTCGCAACGCAACTCCGGCGTTCGAGCGACCGGACCCCCATGACCTTTCGCGCCCACGCGCTCCTAGCGGTCCTGACCGCGACCAGCCTTTCGGCCGGACCGGGCACCGTGCCGGCGGGCGGACCGGGCGACGTCGGGCCGACGGTCGTGCTGCGGGGCGAGGCGGACACGGAGCTCGCCCCGCACGGGGCGGGGAACGTCTACGCCCCGTGCGTGCTCCGGGACAAGGACGTGTACCGCATGTGGTACGGCGGGCAGGGCCGGGACGGGCACGACCGCATCCACTACGCCGAGTCGGCGGACGGGGCGGCGTGGGCCCGCCGCGGGGTGGTGCTGGAGGACCGGGCGGCCAACCACGTGAACGACCCGTGCGTGCTGAAGGTCGGCGACGGCTACCTCATGTACTACACCCGGACCGAGAAGGACGTCGTGGACCGGATCGACGTGGCGGCGTCCCAGGACGGGGTGGCGTGGGAGCCGAAGGGGGTCGCGCTGGCCGCCGGGGCGGGCGGGGCGTGGGACGCGCTGTCGGTCGGCCGCCCGACGGTGGTCCGCGAGGACGGGGTGTTCAGGCTGTGGTACGACGGGCGGAAGGACTTCCCGCCCGGCGCGCCGGTGAGGGGCGTGCCGACGTCCCAAACCTCCCGCCGCGCCGTCGGGCACGCGACCTCGGCCGACGGCCTGCGGTTCGTTCGGCGCGGGGCCGGCCCGGTGCTGGAAAACGACGCGGGCGGCGCTGACGTGAAGCGGGTCGGCGGGCGGCTCGTCATGGCCTACGAGTCGCGGGACGGGACGCGGTTCGCCGCCGGCGCCGACGGGGTCGCGTGGGCCGACGGCGGGCTGCTGGTCGGGCGGTCGGAGGCGGCCGCCGACGCGTTCGGGCACGTCACGCCATGTTTGTTGGTCGATGCCGACGGCGGCGGGGGGCGGCTGTACGTGGGGGCGGCGCGGGCGGCGACGTGGGACCGCAACGCCATCGCCGCCCTAGCGATTCCCGCCG
>JAQGHJ010000860.1 GCA_028288905.1 Phycisphaerales bacterium
GGACCTCTCGTCCACCGCGCGGCTATGCCCAACACTTCGGGGACCGTGGAATGGGAAAGGGTGGCCTCGTCGTCCGTCGCCAAGGCCACCCTTTCACAATCCACCGCCCCTTACCTGCTGGCCCGGCCGCGCGGTGGACGAGGGGTCCTTCGCTCCGCTCAGGATGACATCCGTGGGAGAGCCGCGGCGGGGAAGGCCGACCCGGGGCCCGCGCCCAAGGCTATGGTGCTTTCGCCCCTTCGGGGCTCCGGATTACGCCGCCGCCGCCGCTTCCGTGGCGCCCGGCCTCGCCACTCACTTCTTCGCCGCCACCCGCCACACCGTGTTCCCACTGTCGTCGCACACGAGCAGCGACCCGTCGGCCATCGTCGTCACCCCGACCGGCCGGCCGTACACCTCGCGTTTCGCGGCGTCGGACACGAACCCGGCGAGCACGTCGACCGGCGGGCCGGCCGTCTTGCCGGCCTTGAACGGGACGTACAGCACCCGGTACCCGGTCAACTCCGCGCGGTTCCACGACCCGTGTTGACCGACGAACGCCCCGCTCCGGAACGCGTCGGTCAGCGTGTTGCCCGTCGCGAACGCCAGCCCGAGCGACGCGGTGTGCGCCCCGAGCGCGTAGTCCGGCGTCAGGCTCTTGGCGACCAGGTCGGGGCGGGCCCCCTTGTGCCGCGGGTCCTCGTGCTTGCCCCAGTACGCGTACGGCCAGCCGTAGAACGCCCCTTCCTTCACGCTCGTCATGTAGTCGGGGGCGATGTCGTCGCCGATCTCGTCCCGCTCGTTGACGGCGGCCCAGACGACGCCGGTCGTCGGCTCGATCGCCACCCCGGCAGGGTTCCGCAGCCCGCCGGCGTACACCCGGGCGTTGGACCCGTCCGGGTCGCACACGAGGACGGCGGCCCGGCGAGGGTCCTTGGCGTCCTGGTCCAGCTTCTCGTCAACGTTCGTGGCCGACCCGACCGTCACGTACAGCTTCTTCCCGTCGGCCGACGCGACGAGGTTGCGGGTCCAGTGGTTGTTGTACCCGTCGGCCGGCAGGTCGAGGATCTTCTGCCCCTCGCCCTCCACCTTCGCCTGCCCGGGCTTGTACGGCCACCGCAGGACGGCGTCAGTGTTGGCGACGTAGAACCAGTCGCCGATGACGGTCATCCCGAACGGCTGCTTGAGCCCGTCGGCGAACACGTTCATCGCCTCGGCGACCCCGTCCTTGTCGCCGTCGACGAGCCGGCGGACGCGGTTGGCGCTCGCCCGCTTGTTCGTGTTCGACTCGGCCACCAGCACGCTGCCGTCCGGCAGCACGTACGCCGTCCGCGGGTTCTCCAGGTCCCTGGCGAACGCGTTGACGGCCAGCCCGGCCGCGGCGACCGGCGCCTTTCCGGCCGGCCACCCGGTCACCTTCGGGTTGTTGTTCACCGATTTGGTCGCGTACGGGTCGGCCATCTTCGGGTCCGGCCCGACGAGTTGGGCCGGCGGGCGGGCGACGTCCGGCACGTCTGCCGCGCGGTTGGCCGAGGCGAGGGTGCAGGCGGCGATCGAGGCGGCGACGGCGGCTCGCCCGAGCGCGATCGGTGGGGTCCGGCGGGTCATCGGCTTGCTCCGTGTGTCGGGTGAAAGCCGGACGGTAACGCGACCCGCCGCGGCGCGGGGACGGGCAATCCACCGATCGACGCGAGTCGTTAGGAGTGCCGGCGCGGCGAACTGTGGTCGCGCCGCGGCCATCGCGCGGGTGAGCCGTTCACCGCTCGACCAGCTTTGCCAGCAGCTCCGCGTAATACGTGATGATCAGGTCCGCTCCGGCCCGCTTGATCGCCACGAGCGACTCGAGCACCGCCCGGTCGTGTTCCAGCCACCCGTTGCGGGCGGCGGCCTCCAGCATCGCGTACTCGCCGCTCACCTGGTACGCGACGACCGGCACCCGCACCTGTTCCCGGACGGCCCGGATCACGTCCAGGTACGCCCCGGCCGGTTTGACCATGACCATGTCCGCCCCCTGGTCGACATCGAGGGACGCCTCGAGGATCGCCTCGTCCGTACCGCGGGCCGGGTCCATCTGGTACGCCCGGCGGTCGCCGAAGCTCGGGGCCGAGTCGGCCGCGTCCCGGAACGGGCCGTAGAACGCGCTGGCGTACTTCACCGAGTACGCCAGCAGCGCGACGTCGGCGAACCCGGCCGCGTCCAGCCCGCGGCGGAGCGCCTTGATCGTCCCGTCCATCATGCCGCTGGGGGCGATTACGCCGGCCCCGGCCCGGGCGTGGTTCACCGCCTGGGCGACGAGCCGGGCGACCGTCGCGTCGTTCGCCACGGTCGACCCGTCCGCCGTCAGCGGGCCGCAGTGCCCGTGGCTCGTGTACTCGCAGAAGCACAGGTCGGTGACGCCGGCCATCGGCAGCTTGCGCTCCCGCGCCTCCCGCAGCAGCCGGCAGACGACGTTGTCCGGGTCGAGCGCGGGGGACCCGACGTCGTCCTTGGTGTGGCGGTCGACGACGCCGAACACGAGGTACGCCCCGAACCCCTCTTCCGCCCGGGCCGCGAGCCAGTCGAGGGCGACGTCGACGGACATCTGGTACACGCCCGGCATCGACGCGACCTCGCGGCGGACGCCGGCGCCCCCGACGGCGAACACCGGCACGATCACGTCCCGCCGGCGGAGGGCGACGCGCTGCAGCATCGGGCGGAGCAGCGGGGACCGCAGGCGGCGCGGGCGGACGGGGAGGTCGAGGGCGGGGGTGGAGAGCGGATCGGAAGTCGGGTCGGGCATCGGGCGGGATTGTACGCCGCCCGACAGGCAGGCGTTTGGGGCGGCCCCGCCGCCTCCGGGCTCGGGATCGTGCCGTCGTCGGATCAGGCCGTCGCGACCTCCGAGCCCGTCGCCGTTCGCCGCTTCGCCACCCACCCAGCCAGCATCTCGATGAGCTGGTCCGGGTCGACCGGCTTGACGACGAAGTCGTCGAAACCGGCGGCCAGGGCCCGGGCCCGGTCCTCCGGCAGGGCGTACGCGCTGACGGCG
>JAQGHJ010000885.1 GCA_028288905.1 Phycisphaerales bacterium
GTCTGCCCGAGATCGAGCCGCCCCGGCCACGACGACGAACCGCCCGAACCGGCGGACGGGCGGACGCCGCCGGGGCGAGACAGGCCATCGGGCCCGGACCTCCCTGTCGACAATCCCGGCCACCTCGCCCGCCCGGACCCGGAAGAGCCCCGGGCCGGCCGGTGCCGCCTCGACGTCCGGCGGTCCGGCTGGTCGGAGGTCGTACGCCCGCACGGCCCACCCGGCGAGCGGGCCACCTACCACGAGCCGCCCGTCGTCGGCGGCGATGTTGCCCGCGGCACCGGGGTCCGACGCCCCGCCCCCACCCATCATGCCGGCCAGCGGCGCCAGAGCGTCGCGAAGGGTTACGTTCCGGAATTCCAGTTCGACGAGCTCGTCTTGATAACGAAGGGCCTGCTCGGTGCCCCGCGAGTCCGTCACGACCGGCACCCCGGCCAGCTCCCCAAGCCGGGCGGCCGCGACCGCCAGCGGCGTCCGCGGGATATGGACCTGTGGCAGCACCACGTCCAGCTTGGCCAGCGTGGTCGCGTCGGACGGACTCGGCAGCAGCCACCGGCGGACGAACGTGTCGTGCTGGACGGCGGCCGCCAAGGCGGCCGTCAGCGCAAGTGCGGCGGTTCTGAGGACGGTTCGTCGCCGCATGCCAGACCCGTTGGGTCACGAACCTGCCGGCGGCCGCCGACCGACGCGCCACACCACCGCAGCCCCGAACGCGCCGGCCCGAGGATCGTGCGGAAGCTTACCGTCGTCGACCATCGGCCGCCCGGCTCCGATCGTAGGGTGCGCGTTGGTGGACGCTACGGGCCGGCGGCGATGTCATCGCCCGGCGACCACCCCTACCCCGCGCCCAACTGACGGCCGCTCCCCGCGTTACCGCCGGTATCCTTGCCGCCGTTACACCGCCTTGTGCCCGAACGGCACGCGGGTTACAGTACCGGGCTCGATTCGCGCGGCCGCGGTACCGGTCTATCCAGACTCGGCTCGCCCGGCCGTCGGCTCGGGAAAGGCTGTCGCCCCGGTGTGTTGGGGCGGCGGCCGGGGCGTCGGCGACACCGCCGGGGCCGTTGGTTTGCCGCTGTCGCAGGAGCTTGGCCCGTGATCATCGTGATGAACCCGAACGCCCCGACGGACGCGATCGCCCGGGTGACGGCCGAGATCGAGCGGATGGGGGCGACCGCCCACCTGAGCCGCGGGAAGTTCCGGACCGTGATCGGGGCGATGGGCGAGGAAGGCCGGATCGACGAAAGCCACCTCGCCTCGCTCGACGGGGTCGAGAAGGTGCTGCCGATCATGAAGCCGTACAAGCTGGCCAGCCGCGAGTTCCACGAGGAGGACTCGGTCGTCGAGGTCGGCGGCGGGAAGGTGCCGGTCGTGCCGATCGGCGGGACGCACGCGGCCTGCATCGCCGGGCCGTGCGCGGTCGAGAACGAGGGGATGCTCCGGCGGATCGCCCAGCACGTCCGGGACGGCGGCGCGACGATCCTCCGCGGCGGGGTGTACAAGCCGCGGACGAGCCCCTACTCGTTCCAGGGGCTGGGGCTACAGGCGCTGAAGTGGATGCGGGAGACGGGCGACGACCTGGGCATGCCGATCTGCGTCGAGGTGATGGACACCCGGCAGGTCGCGGACATGGAGCCATACATCGACATGTTCCAGATCGGGGCGCGGAACATGCAGAACTTCGACCTTCTGCGGGAGGTCGGCAAGACCCGCAAGCCGGTGCTGCTCAAGCGCGGGCTGGCCGCGACCGTGAAGGACTGGCTGCTGAGCGCCGAGTACGTGCTGAGCCAGGGGAACACGGGCGTGGTGCTGTGCGAGCGGGGGATCAAGACGTTCGAGGACAGCATCCGGTACACGATGGACATCAGCTCCATCCCGGTCGCCAAGGCGTGGAGCCACCTGCCGCTGATCGTCGACCCGAGCCACGCGGCCGGCAAGCGGGACTTCGTCGGGGCGCTGGCGCTGGCCGGGATGGCGGCCGGGGCGCACGGGGTGATCGTCGAGGTGCATTACAACCCGGCCGAGGCCCAGTGCGACGGCCCGCAGGCGCTGCTGCCGGACGCGTTCAAGGAGCTGATGGGCCAGCTTCGCCAGATCGCGGCGGTGACGAAGAAGGAGTTCGCCGAGGTCGGCGAGGCCGCGGCAGCGTGACGGGGAGGATCGGCACGGAGACACCGAGGTCAACTCGACGTCGTCGCCTTCTTGGCTCAACGCACGCGAAGTCAGTGACAGAAGAGAGGGGGCGGTGCTCTGCGACTACAAGCCGAAGAGCCCGACCCTGAGGAGCGGGCCCCGGACGTCGAGTTGACCTCCGTGTCTCCGTGCCTCCGTGGTGGTCCCGGTTCGAAGGGAAGAGAGATCGATGGCGCGTGTCCCGTTTGTCGCCGGCAACTGGAAGATGAACACGACCAAGGCCGCCGCCGTGGCGCTGGCCAAGGGCGTGGCGGCCGGGGCGCCGGCCGCCGGGGTCGAGGCGGGCGTCGCCCCGCCGTTCGTGTACCTCGACGCGGTCGGGCAGGCGCTGGCCGG
>JAQGHJ010000952.1 GCA_028288905.1 Phycisphaerales bacterium
GACGCAGCCGGCCGCCGCGAGATAGACACCCCCGCCGGCCGGGTGACGGCCGCCGCCGTTTCCGCCGCCACCGGGTCGGCCGCGCCGACCGCGGGGGCGGTCGTCGTCAGCATCCGCCCGGAGCAGATGCAGGTGGTGAAGCCGACCGCCGCCGGTGCCCCGGCGGTGCCCGCCCGCAACCGGTTCACCGGCCGCGTGCTGGAGACGACGTTCCTCGGCGAGGCGAGCGAGCACGTGCTCGACGTGGCCGGCCAGCGGGTGCGGGTGATCGCGGCACCGCCGCTGTTCGACGTCCCGCCGGAACTGGTCGTCGAGTTCGACCCCGAGGACGTGGTGGTGCTGAAGGACTGATCGGCCGGGAGGCGGGCGACGGCGCGACGGCCGCCGCCCGCCCTGCCCCGATGTCGGGCCGCCACTACGGATCACGGACCACGGCATACGGACTCGTCGTCAGACGCCATGCGCCGCTACTTCTTCATCATCCTCTTCCTCGTCGTGCTCGTCGCGCCGTTCCTGCTCCGGCTCATGGTCGGCGGCGGCGGTGACGGCAACGCGGCCCGGCGGCAGTCGCCGCGGCGGCTGGTCGTCATGACCCCGCACTCCGAGGGCATCCGCCGGGAGTTCCAGGACGGGTTCAGCGACTGGCTCAAGTCCCGCAACGAGCCCGACGTCTTCATCGACTACCGGAACCTCGGCGGCGGGGCGAACGACATCGTCAAGTACTTCGACGCCAACGCGTCCCTGTACCCGTCGACCAAGACGTTTGGCATCGACCTGGTCTGGGGCGGCGGCGACTACCTGTTCGACGAGCAGCTCAAGAAGCCGACCTCGTTCCCGGGCGGGTACCTCCAGAAAGTCGCCCTGCCGCCCGGCGTGCTGAAGGCGGCGTACCCGACGCCCGACATCGGCGGCGTGCCGCTCTACGACGAGGGCGGGTGTTGGTTCGGGACGGCGCTGAGCGCGTTCGGCATCGTGTACAACAAGGACGTGCTGCGGACCCGCGGGCTGCCCGAGCCCAAGACCTGGGCCGACCTGGCCGACCCGCGGTACCAGGGCTGGCTCGTGTTGGCCGACCCGAGCCGCAGCGCGTCGGTCAAGACGGCGTTCATGACGATCGTCGAGCGATCGATGGCCGACGCGTGGGAAGCAGACGCCGCCGCCCAAGCCAAGCACGCGGACCTGAAGAAACAGCAGGCGGCGGCCGAGGCGGCGAACGACGCCAAGGCGGCCGCCGGACACAAGGCCGCGGCGTACGCCGTGTACCAGGCCGCGATGGACCCCGGCTGGCGGCGGGGGATGGGGCTGATCCGCCAGATCGCGTCGAACACGCGGGTGTTCACCGACAACAGCGCCAGCGTGCCCGGGACGGTCGGGTCGGGGGACGCGGCGGCCGGGATGGCGATCGACTTCTACGGCCGGACCGAGGTCCAGAGCGTCGGGGCCGACCGAGTCGGGTACGTCGAGCCGGCCGGGGCGACGATCGTGAACCCGGACCCGATCGCCGTCGTCCGCCGGGACGACACGGACTCGCCGGCCGCCCGCGACCAACTCGCGCTGGCCGTCAAGTTCGTCGAGTTCATCCTGAGCGAGCCGGGGCAGCGGCTGTGGAACACCCGGGCCGGCGCGCCCGGCGGCCCGCGGGAGACGGCGCTGTACCGCCGGCCGATCGTCCGGTCGGCGTACGGCGACACCACGAACTTCACCGACCGGGTGAACGTGTTCGAGGTGGCCGGGTCGTTCAACACCCGCCGCGACCGCCGGGACACGAACCCGATCCTCGCGGAGCTGATCCAGGCGAGCTGCCTGGACCTGCTGGACGAGCTGAAGGACACCCGCCGGGCGATCCTGGCGTCGCCGCGGGCGGCCGAACTGGACGCCCGGCTCGGCACGTTCCCGTTCGGCCAAGCCGAGGCGCTGGCCCGCCAGGCCGCCTACGTCGGGACGAAGGCGAAACCGGTGCCGCCGATCGACCGCTTGGCGACGATGCGGCGGTGGGAGGACGAGTTCGCCGCGGAGTACGCCGGGTTGCGGGCGGAGGCGGCGAAGTAGTCACGGCCGTCGGTGCGGGACAGGTGCGGCGGCGTTTCTGGGGGGACAGGCAAGAATGTCTGTCCCCGATATGCGTGTCCCGAACGAACCACTCCGACAGGCAGCGATCCCAGCCGACTCCTCCCAACCCCGCCGACCGACCCGACCCACCCCCACCATGCGACGCTTCTCGCAACTCTTGGTCCTCCTGCTGGTCGCCGCGGTGTTCGCCGTGTTCCTCGCCTGGCCGATCTGGCAGGTGCTGGTCGTCGGGTTCCGCGGGTTCCCGGGCCCGGAAGGCCAGCGCGGGCCGTTCACGCTCGATTACGTGCTGGCCGTGTTCCAGGACCGCGGGCTCCGGGCCGGGCTCGCCAACAGCGCGATCATCGCCGTCTGCACGACGCTGGTGGCGATGGTGATCAGCGTCCCGCTGGCCATGCTCAGCGTCCGGTTCGCGTTCCCGGGCAAGGGGCTGGTCAGCGGAATGCTGCTGGTCCCGCTGATCTTGCCGCCGTTCGTCGGGGCGATCGGGATGCGGCAGATCATCGGGCCCAACGGCGCGCTCACCGCCCTCGTCCAGCACCTCGGGCTCGTGTCGCCGGGGACGCCGGTCGTCTGGTTCGGCAGCGCCCGGATCGTCGGCATCATCCTGGTCGAGGCGTTGAGCCTGTACCCGATCCTGTTCCTGAACGTGTCGGCCGCCCTGGCGAACCTCGACCCGGCGATGGAGCAGGCGGCCGCCAACCTCGGGGCCACCAAGTGGACGATCTTCCGCAAGATCACCCTCCCGCTCATGCGGCCGGGGCTGTTCGCCGGCGGGACGATCGTGCTGATCTGGAGCTTCACCGAGCTCGGCACCCCGCTGATGTTCGACTACAGCCGGGTCACCCCCGTGCAGATCTTTCAGCGGATCACCCAGGTGAGCGGCAACCCGACGCCGTACGCGCTGACGGTCGTCATGCTGGTGACGAGCATCCTGCTGTACGTGGTCGGCAAGCTGGTGCTCGGGCGAAACCTGGGGGCGGCCGTCACCAAGGCGTCCACCCAGGCCGCCCCGCGGCCGCTCGGGCTCGGGCTCGGGCTGCTCGCCCTGCTGCCGTTCCTGCTCGTGATCGGGGCGGCGCTGCTCCCGCACATCGGCGTGATCTTGACCAGCGTGTCGAAGGTCGGGGCGTGGTACCAGTCGGTGCTGCCGCGGGGGTTCACGCCGGACCACTTCGGGCACGCCCTGACGCACGACCTGACGCTCCCGTCCGTGGCCAACAGCGTCCGGTACGCCGTCGCCAGCACGGCGATCGACATCGGGCTCGGGCTGATGATCGCGTGGCTCATCGTCCGCAGCCCGCTGCCGGGGTGGCTGCGGGCCGTCGTCGATTCGGTCGCCATGCTGCCGCTGGCCGTGCCGGGGTTGGTGCTGGCGTTCGGGTTTTTGGCCGTCAGCGTCCAGCTGCAAACGTGGATCGGCGGGTCGAAGCCGTTCCTAGTGAAGTACAACATCGACCCCGAGCGCGTGCGCAAGCTCGTCGACGTGGCCGAGAACCCGACCCTGCTGCTGATCGTCGCGTACGCCATGCGGCGGCTGCCGTACGTCGTCCGCAGCGCGGTCGCGGGGCTGCAGCAGACGCCGGCCGACCTGGAACTGGCCGCCCGTAACCTCGGGGCCAGCGGGTGGCTGACGCTCCGCCGGGTCACGGTCCCGCTGATCGCGGCCAACCTCCTGGCGGGCGGGTTGCTGGCGTTCGCGTTCGCCATGCTGGAGGTCAGCGACTCGATCCTGCTCGCCCAGAAGGCCGAGTTCTGGCCGATCACCAAGGCGATCTACGAGCTGTTCTACAAGATCGGCGACGGCCGGTACCTCGCCAGCGCCTTGGGCGTGTGGGCGATGGTGTTGCTGACGCTGACGATCCTGTCGGCGAACAGCCTGCTCGGGAAGCGGATGGGGGCGATCTTCAGGGTGTGAGGGGTGGACGGTCGAGGGCTTCCGGCCAGCGTTGGGAGCGGGGGCGAGGCAGGGCCCGGCTCCGTCGTCG
Source organism: Phycisphaerales bacterium (assembly GCA_028288905.1). Taxonomy (GTDB): domain Bacteria; phylum Planctomycetota; class Phycisphaerae; order Tepidisphaerales; family Tepidisphaeraceae; genus Humisphaera. The sequence continues at coordinate 4,059 of JAQGHJ010000952.1, forward strand.
CGCCTCCGAACTTCGCCGCCCCTCCGGCCTTCGCTTCGCCCGCTCCTACCGCTCCGCCCGTCGCCCGCTCTATACTCCGGCCGTGGAGACCCCCATGCATTGCACACGGTCGAGCGGCGTCGGCGGCGTTACTTTAACTCCACTCTCCCGCCTCGTGCTGGCGGCGGTGGCCGGGCTGGCGGGGCTCGGTGGCGGGGCCGGGTGCGGGTGGTTCCAGGGC
>JAQGHJ010000954.1 GCA_028288905.1 Phycisphaerales bacterium
AAGAACATTCATATCAACTCGTCTATAGCGAGCTCGGCCATAGAGGGCTCAATTGATGTCCGAGCGACCGGAAGGTTGCCGGAAAGCAACACGCCCCGCGGCGAAATCGAAACAAGCGTTGTAGGCGGTAGTCGAGGAGGGCGCTTGGCGGGCGACTATTCGCGTCCGGCGGCGGACAGGGCTAAAGTGGCGGCGTCCGGCACACGCGTTGCCATGACACTGGCAACTTAGGGATCTAACTCACGGAGCCCGCAGATGTTCGCCGCCCCAATCCTTCTTCTCGCCCACCCGGCTTTTCAGGCCCGCAAGGTCAAGCTTTCGCTGATGGCCTTGGCCACCTTCATGGCGATGTGCTAATCGGCAACCGGGTCCATCTAACATCGGATCGGGTCGTTCCTCGTTTGCATCGAGCGCGGAACCACGGCCACCGCCTCGCCGCGGGTTTCCGCACCGTCCGATCCTAGTCAGACCTTAAAGCTTCCCGCCCGCCGGCTTCGCCTGCCCCTCGGGGCTGACGGCGTAGATCTGCAGTTGGTGTGAGAGCGGGTCGAAACCGTGCTCCTTGCAGATCTCCTCGCACAGGCGGCGGACCTTCTCGCTGTTGATCTCCAGCACCTGCCCGGTGGAGACGCAGATGAGGTAGTCGTAGGCCTGGCGGCCGGCGATCACCTCGTAGTAGCTCTGCTTGTTGTCCAGAAACACCTGCTTCAGGATGCCCGCGTCCTGGAGGTGCGACAGCGTCCGGTAAGCGGTCGCCCGGCTGACCCGGTGCCCGAGCTGCTTCACGTCATCCACGAGCCCCTCGGCATCGAACAGGCTTTCCTTGCGGAGCACGGCGTCGAGGATCATCGCCCGCTCGGGCGTGAATTTTAACTTCTGCCCGTGCAGGTACCTGCGGAACAGCGCGCACACTGGCTCGTACGGCATCGCGTCCTGCTTCGACGGGATGGCGACGCGGGGAAGGTCTCGCAGGATTCGGGGGGAGTCGGGCATAACGGTTTCCGCCCAACTCTAGTGAGCCGGACAGGCGGGGGCAACGCGACCCGCCACGGCCGCCTGTGGTTGGCATCGCCCCGCCGGCCGGTGACAATCCGCGCCGCCCATGTCTTTCCACCTCGGCCGCCCGATCCTCGCGATGCTTGGCGTCGCCCTGGTCGGCGGGGCGGCCGTGGCGATCCGTCGCCCGCCGGCCCGGCCGGACCTGGAGGTGTGGACGTTCGCCCAACCCCACGCCGACGCCTACGCACCGCTGCTGCCGGACGTCGCCCGGCAGTTGGGCGGGGGAACGGGGCACGACCCGTCCGTTGCCGTCCGGGTGATCCCGAACAACGCGTTGAACGTCCGGCTCGTGTCGCTGCTGATGGCCGACCGCCGAGGGTCCGACCTGCCGGACGTCGTCGAGGTGCGGCAGGACGCGGTCGGCCGGTACCTCGGACCGCCGGCCGGCGAGATCGGGTTCCTGCCGCTGAACGACCTGCTGGCCACGACCGGCGAGCGGACGATCGACACCCCCGCCGCCGCCGGGGCGACCGGCTGGGCCGCTCGGAGCTCGGCCGACGGCAAGGTGTACGCCCACGACGGATCCGCCTGGCGGCCCGCTCCGAGTCGCCCCGCCGGCGACTATTGGATCGACCGGGTCGTCCGGGCCCGGTTCGCCCCGTACACCAAGGACGGCCAAATCTTCGGGCTGCCGCACGACGTCCACCCGACCGCCCTCGCCTACCGGGCCGACCTGTTCGCCAAGGCGGGCGTCGACCTGGAAACGCCGACGCCGGGCGGCGACTTCGTCGCGTGGCCCGACTTCCGCGACCGGTGCCTGCGGTTCCAGGCGTACTGGCGGGGCCGAGGTGTGGCCGACCGGTGGGCGCTGGACCTGTTCGCCGCCAACGCCGACGTGCTGGCCGCCCTGCTGCTCCAGCGGGGGGTGAACCTCGTGGAGCCGGACGGGCGGGTGCGATTGACCGACCCGGCAACGGCCGGCACGCTGGCGTTCTACGCGGGACTCGTCGCCGGGCCGGGCCGGGTGTCGGCCGACTCGGTGACCGGCGGGGCCGACGCCTGGCGGCGGGACCTGGAGGCCGGGGTTGTTTGCGGCGTGGTCGCCCCCGACTGGCGAGCGGCCGACCTGCGGGCGGCCGTCCCGGGAATGGCCGGCAAGTGGCGGATGACCCGGCTGCCGAAGTTCGACCCGGCCGACGCCCCGACCACCACCTGGGGCGGGACGATGGTCGCCCTCCCCCGCCGCGCCCGCGACCCAGCCCGGGCGTGGCGGCTGGTCGAGGCGCTGTACCTCAGCCCGACCGGCACCGAGGCCCAGCTCCGCCCGCCGCTGGGCATCCTGCCGGCCGTCCCGGACGCGTGGCCGGCGTCGCCGACGGTGGCGGCCGGTGACCCGCTGTTCGGCGGGCAGCGCGTCGCCCGCCTGTACGCGGACCTCGCCCCGCAAATCCCGGCCCAACACCTGACGCCCGACTCGGCGTACGCCGTGGCGGCGTTGGGTTACGTCCTGTCGCAAGCCGCGGCCGACCTCCGGGCCGGCGGGACCGCCGAGAGCCCCGCGTTCCGCCAGAAGTTCACCGCGTGGCTCGCCGCCCGGCAGGCGGACGTCGAGCGGCAGATCGCCCACTCTCGCCTGACGGCGGGCGGGGAACGGGAGGCGGGGCCAGCCCGATGAGATCGCGAACACGCCTGGCCCCGTACCTCTTCCTGCTCCCGTTCCTGGTGGTGTTCGGCGGGTTCTTCCTGCTACCGCTCGTCCAGAGCCTCGGCATGAGCGTGCGGGCGTACGCCGGCCCCCGGGCGAGCCGGCCGGTCGGGCTGGCCCACTACCGCTTTCTGCTGGTCGACCCGCTGTTCTGGGTGGCGGTGCTGAACACGGCGAGCTACGCCGCCCTGTTCCTGCTCGTGCAGGTCCCGCTGTCGCTCGGGCTGGCGCTGCTGCTGAACGCCCGCCGGGTGCGGGGACGCGCCCTGTTCCGGCTGGCGATGCTGCTGCCGTTCCTGGCCGGCAACGTGCTGGCCGGCGTGCTGTTCACGGTGCTGCTCGCCCCGGGCTCGGGTCTGGTGAACCGCGCGGTCGGGATGCTCCTGCCGGCCGTCGGGGCCAACCTGAACTGGCGGACCGACCCGGTGCTGGCGACCGTCGCGATCGTGGCGGCCGTCGCGTGGCTGACGGTCGGGTGGGGCATGGTGTACCTGCTGGCGGCCCTGCAGTCGGTCGACCGCCAGCTGTACGAGGCGGCCGCGGTCGACGGGGCCACCCCGTGGCAGCGGTTCCGCCACGTCACGCTCCCCGGCGTCCGCCCGGTGCTGGCGTACCTCGTCCTCGTCGGCACGATCGGCGGGCTCCAACTGTTCGAGCTGCCGTACGTGTTCCTCCAGGGCCTGGGCCCGCGGCTCCGGGGGCTGACCGTCGTGCAATATTTGGTGATCCGCGGCTTCGACCGCGGCGACCTCGGCACGGCCGCCGCCGTCGGGTGGGTGCTCGTCGTCCTCATCACGCTCGCGGCGATCCCGCAGTTGAGGAGGATGCGGGGAAGTCAGTAGTCCGCGGTCCGTAGCGGGTCGAACGTCGTGCGGAGGTGCCCTTTTAGCGACAGCCCGAAGGGCTGCCGCTAAAAGGAGGATTGATTGACGACGAGCGTGCGGTTGCGACCGCCGTCGCGAGCGAGGGACCGGCGCGCGACGCTTGCCGCAGTTCCCGCAGGGTCGTAGAAGTCGATCCACGCTCAACGTTCGACGTTCGCCCACACATGCCCCGCCCGCCCGCCTCGCCACCGCCGCCCTCATACCGCTCGGCCGCCGCGAAGGCAGCGCTGTACGCGGGCCTAGTCGCATCCGCCGCCGTCGCGCTGCTGCCGCTGGGGTGGATGCTGTGGGCGGCCTTCACCGAACCCGATGCGCCGGGTCTGACACTCGCCCACTTCGCCGACCTGTTCGCCCGGTTCCCGGTCGGGCGGTGGCTGGCGAACAGCCTGTTCGTGTCGGCCGCCCAGACCGTGCTCGTCGTGCTCACCAGCACGCTCGGCGGGTTCGCCCTGGCGACCTACGCGTTCCCAGGCCGGCGTTTGGTCGTGGGTCTGATGCTCGGGACGCTGTTCCTGCCTAGCCAGGTCCTGCTGCCGGGGCTGTACGCGGTCGTGCTGCGGCTCGGGTGGGCCGACACGTTCGCGGCCGTCGTCGTCCCGGGGTCGGTCAGCGCGTTCGGCACGTTCCTGTTCATGCAGGCGATGGCGAAGGTGCCGGCCGAACTGGTCCAGGCGGCCCGGGTGGACGGGTGCTCGGAGCTGCGGGTGTGGTGGGAGGTGGCGCTGCCCGTCGTCCGCCCGATGGTCGGGGCGTACACGTTGCTGGCGTTCGTCGGGTCGTGGAACAGCTACCTGTGGCCGGCGGCGGTGCTGCTGGACGAGTCGAACTACACGCTGGCGGTCGGGCTGGCGTCGATGGTCGGGCTGCCGGGGTACGAGGGCCGGTCCGGCGTACTGATGGCCGCCACGCTCGTCGCGATCGCCCCACCGGCCGGGCTGTTCCTGTGGCTCCAACGGGATTTCGTCGCCGGGCTGGCGGCGGGAGCGGTGAAGGGGTGAGGGAGCGGGGGAAAGGCTGAAGGATGAAGTCGGAAAGATAGTGGGGGGAGGGATGTCGCACGCCCCCGCCGCTTGCGGCGTCGCAGGCCAACCATGCCCCGAGGCCCGCAAGCATTCCCGTCGTCGACGGCACCCTCATGCGAACGTCACACATCGAGCTGCGGGTCGACCTGGGAACCAGTGCCGGACGTCAGGTGGTGACCGGCGTCGTGGAGGTTGTACGGCAGGCCGGCCGCTGGGCGGTCGACGTCCGCGAGGCACGCCGGCCCGTTGAGGCGACGGGCGACCGGTCCCGGCTCCAGGAGGGGGAACCGGGAGGAACGATCGCGGCAGAACTCGCGTCGGGCGACCTGCGGGTGACGGCCCGAGCCGCGCAGGGCGCCTCGGCGGCCGCGGGCGAGCCGGCCGAGGTGTGGGTGCGGGCGGACGCGACTGCCGCCGGTCGATTGGCGGCGGACGCGGCGGTCGGAACGGGGGCGTCGCACGTGCTGCTCGTCGCCGAGGTTCCGGCGGATAGAACCTCACCCGGGTCAACCGAAGCGGACCTCGGCTCCAACGCGGTGGCCGTCGCGGTCCGGGCGCGGCTGGACGAGTCGGGGCGGGTGGTGGTCGCGGGACCGCCGGGACCCTGCGGGCCGGCCGGCGGGGGGGAGTTCGGGCGGTGGGTCGCGTGGGCGGCGACGGTGCCGAAGCCGTGCGCGGCCGTCGCCCGCACGGCGGCCGACGGGTACCGGCTGTTGGAGGCGGCCCGGGCGGGTGGCGTGCGGGTGCCGGACGACCTGCACGTCGTCGCGGCCGACGGGGACGACGTGCTCGCCCCGCTCGCCCGCCCGTCCCTCGCCCGGGTCGACCGGGACTGGCAGGAGGTCGGGCGGCGGGCGGCGACGGAACTGGCCCGGCTGCTGGCCGG
>JAQGHJ010000006.1 GCA_028288905.1 Phycisphaerales bacterium
GTTGGCTCTTCGTGGCACGGGTTCTTAACCCGTGCGGCCGATAGGACCGGCGGCGACGGATCGGGCGGCGCGCGAGCGGGAGGCCGTTCCTACCCTTGCTCGCGGCCGGGCGCACGGGTTGGAAACCCGTGCCACGGGGGGCGGTCACTTCGCCTGGGCGACGGCCTCGGCCCGGTCTGCCTTGTCCGCCGGCCTCACGGCGGCGGCCGGGGCGGCGGCGCGGTGCTCGGCCGGGTCGGCCTGCTTGTCCTTGTCCGGCTTGTCCTTGTCGGCCGCGGGCCGGGCCGCCGCCGACGCCTTTTCCGCCCCGGCCGCCAGCTCCTTCACCCCCTCGATCAGGGCGTTGTTCTGCTGCATCGTGCCGATCGTCACCCGCACCTTGTCCGCCAGTCCGGGCTTGTCGAAGAACCGCACGAGGATGCCGAGCTTCTTCAGGCCGAGGTAGACGTCCTTCCCCCGCCCGTCCGGCACGCCGGCCAGCACGAAGTTCGCGTGGCTGTCGATCACCGCGTACCCGAGCTGGGTCAGCTCGGCGCTGACCCGTTGCCGCTCCCGGCGGACGTAGTCCCAGTTGCCGCGGTAGTACTCCTGGTCCTCGATCGCCGCCGCCGCCGCCGCCACGCTCACCGCGTCGCAGTTGTAGCTGTCCTTCACCTTCAGCAGCTCGGCGATCACCTGCGGTTGGGCGACGGCGAACCCGAACCGCATGCCGGCCAAGCTGTACCCCTTGCTCAGCGTCCGGCTGACGACCACGTTCGGGAACCGGCGGACCAGGGCCAGGCAGTTGTCGTCGGCGAAGTCGGCGTACGCCTCGTCGACCAAGACCGCGCCGCCGAACGCCGCCGCCAGTTCGGCGACGGCGCTCGGCGGGACGAACGTGCCGGTCGGGGCGTTCGGGTTGGCCAGGTAGATCGCGTCGGCCTTCGTCGCCAGCAGCGCGTCGATTGGCAAGCCGTAGTTGGCCGCCCACGGTACCGCCGTCACCTTGGCGTCCTGGAGCTGGGCGAGGACCGGGTAGAGCGAGTACGTCGGGTCCGGGTAGGCGAGCGTGCCGCCGGGCGAAACGAAGGCCCGCGTCGCGATCGTCAGCACGTCGTCGGACCCGTTGGCGGCCAGGATCATGTCCGGCGTCACCCCGAGCACCTTGGCGGCGGCCGCCCGGAACGCGTCGGCCGTCGGGTTCGGATACCGCCGCAGCGCCTCCTCGTCCACCTCCCGGACGGCCCGCATCACCCGCGGGCTCGGCGGGAACGGGTTCTCGTTCGTGTTCAGCTTCACGACCCGCTCGCCCGGCCCCGGCTGCTCGCCCGGCGCGTACCCCGCCATGTCGCGCACCGGGGCCCGGACGAACGACGGGGGCGAGGACATCGACGGCGGCGGCTGCGGCGACATATGCGGCAAGTGTAGCGAACAGCCCGCGGGCCCACCACGGAGGCACGGAGACACGGAGGCCAACTCGACTTCCCGAACATCTCTTCACTCAACCATCAATTGAGAGAGTCGGTTTGCGGGGGACGCTCGGAGGTCGAGTTGGCCTCCGTGTCTCCGTGCCTCCGTGGTGGGCCCGCCGTGGCGTTCACAGCCGGGCCGTCACGCTGGCCGCGTGCCCGTCCAATCCCTCGGCCTTGGCCAGCGTCACGATCGCGGCGGCGTCGGCGGCCAGGCCGTCCCTCGTATACCGCTCGACGCTCGCCCGCTTGAGGAACTCGATCGCGCTGATCCCGCTGCCGAACCGGGCGGTCGTGTTCGTCGGCAGGCAGTGGCTCGGGCCGGCCACGTAGTCGCCGGCGGCCACCGGGCTGTACGGGCCGACGAAGATCGCCCCGCCGTGCCGCAGCTTTGCCAGGATCGCGTCGTCGTTTCCCGTCTGGAGGTTCACGTGCTCGGCCGCGAACGCGTTCGCCCACTCCAGCAGCTCGTCCCAGCTTCGGCTGACGAGGATCGCGCTGTCGTTCGCCAGCGACCGCTCCAGCGCCGCCAGCCGGCCGAGCGTGGCCGCCTGCCGCGACACCTCGGCCGTCACGGCCGCCGCCAGCGCCTCGCTGTCGGTCAGCAGGAAGCAACTGCCCGGGTCGTGCTCGGCCTGGGCGATCAGGTCGGCGGCTATGAACGCGGGGTTGGCCGAGTCGTCGGCCAGCACGAGGATCTCGCTGGGCCCGAGGAACCCGTCGACCCCGACCACGCCGGCCAGCGCCCGCTTCGCCAGCTGCACGTACCGGTTGCCGGGCCCGACGATCTTATCGACCGCGGGCACGGTCGCGGTGCCGAACGCCATCGCCGCGATCGCGGCCGCCCCGCCGGCGCGGTAAACGTCCGTCAGCTTCAGCTCGTGGCAGGCGGCCAGCACGAGGTCACTCTTGCCGAACTTGCTCGGCGGGGTGCAGACGACGACCCGCTTCACCCCCGCCACCTGGGCCGGGACGGCGAGCATGATCAGGCTCGACGGGTACGCCGCCTTACCGCCGGGGAAGTAGCACCCGGCCGAGTCCAGCGGCGTGTATCGCAGACCCAGCTCGACGCCGGGCCGCCGCAGCGGAGCCGGGTCGGCCGGCAGGATGTGCTGCTGGTACTCCCGGACTTGGGCGATCGACCGGCGGAGGGCCGACAGTTGGTCGGCCGGCACCCGGGCGTGGGCGGCGGCCATCTCGTCCGGGCGGACCTTGATCTGGTCGGCGGTGAAGGCCGGGTCGTCGAACCGGCGGGCCGACTCGACGAGGGCGTCGTCGCCCCGCTTCGCCACGTCGGCGAGCGTGGCCGTCACGGCGGCCACGTCCTGCTGCTGGGACAGGACGACGTCGGCCGGCTTGAGCCGGAGCTTGTCGAGCAGCCCGGCGGCCCGCGTTCGGTCGGCCGGGACGGACAGGCGGAGGGTGGGGAGCATGGGGGGAGGGGGAAAGGTTGAAGTGTGAAGGTTGAAGTATGAAAGGCGGAACCCGGGACAGGGGCGGTGAATGACGAGGTCGCGGACGAGCCGGACGAGGCGG
>JAQGHJ010000060.1 GCA_028288905.1 Phycisphaerales bacterium
ACGTTCCCGACCACCGCCGCTCGGGTGTACGGGTCGGCCGTGTCCACTCGCAGTTCGACGTCCGGCGGCCATGCGGCCCTCACCTCGTCGAACAGCCTGCCGTTCGCCGCGGCGGCGGCCACCGTGGCGGCGTCCGAGAGCGCGTACTGAAGTTCCAGCTCACATCGGGCGTGCCGGCCGGCTGCGCTAACGTCGACCGCCGACCAGCCCGGCGCGGCGAAAAGTGTTCCGAGCGACTCGGTTAACCGAGCCGCGTGGAGGAACGGCTCGTGCGGCCGGCCGGGCACCACCGGCCCGTTCAGCGCCGTCACCATGCCCGCGATCTTCCGCCGCAGGGCGTCGGCATCCCCCAGGCTCGCCAGCGCGTACAGGGCGTGGACCTGGGCCGCCGGCACCCGCGCCCCGTCTACGCGGACGAGCGCGTCCACGGCGGTGCGGTCGTCCCGCTCGTACAGCAGCCGGCTGGCCACGTCCCGGTGCCACCCGTTGGCGTGCTCCAGCGTCGCCACCAGCTCGGCCGTCGTCGCCTTGCCCAGCCGCGGGACGGGCCGCTGCTTGTAACCGTCGGGCACGACGCGGTAGATCCGCCCGCGGTCCCGGCCGCTCGTCAGGTCCAGGTGCTGCTTGATCGCGTCCGGCAGGCTGTCCGGGTGCTCGATCACCTCGCGGCAGACGTCGAGCACGAATAGCGAGCCGTCGGGAGCGTTGGCGAATTGGGCCGGGCGGAACCAGATGTCCTCGGACGCGAGGAACTCCTTCCCCTCGTCCACCCGCTCGCCCCGAAGCAGGACGCCGCCGGTCGGGACGAGCCGCTTGCGGTGGACGAGGTTCGACCCGACGTCGCCGACGAACGCCATGCCGCGGCAGTCGGGCATCGCGTCGCCGCGGTAGATCGTGACGCCGGTCGCGCCGGTGAAGTACCCGGCCGGGCGGCCCCCGCCCTCGATCAGGCCCTTGCTCTCGCCGCTGACCCGCATACGGGTGCGGACGACCCGCCACGGCTCGACCGGGCTGACGCGGAAGACGGCCGCCTGCGGGCCGTCGGCCGCGATGCTCACCCGGGCGGGCGGCAGCGGGACGAGCGGGTTGAGGTTGGCGTATCGGTCGTCGTAGACGATCTGCTGGAGGTGGTCGGAGTTGGAGCTGACGAACTTTCTGCCGAAGTCGTCGAAGCACATGCCGTGCTGCCCGCCGCCGCTCTCGGGCCGCAGGTCGAGCCGGCGGGGGTCGAACGAGAAATCCCGGCCGCTGAGGCTCACTGCCGCCGGGGGCGGGCCGGCGGCCACGCGGGAGCCGAGGGTGCCGACCGCGCCGCCCTCGACCGTCCAGCCATCCGCCCGGCGGACGCTACCGCCGTTGCTGCTGGTCGCCCCGTGGACGCGGTTGTCGATCCCCCACCGGAAGCTGTTCAGCAGGCCCTGGACGTTCTTCGTGCCGAACCCGGTGAACACGGTCCGCCGCACGTCGGCCTTGCCGTCTCCGTCGGTGTCCTTGAGGTACAGCACGTCCGGCGCGGACCCGACGAAGCACCCGCCGCCGTAGCACAGGACGGCCGTCGGCCAGTGCAGGGTCTCGGCCAACACCGTCCGCTTGTCGAAGACGCCATCGCCGTCGGTGTCCTCCAGCACGGCGATGCGCCCGAGCGGCTGGCCGGTGGGGAACGGGTAGTCGACCATCTCGCAGACGAACGCCCGGCCGTCCTCGTCGAAGTCGATGGCGACGGGGCTGAACACCAGCGGCTCGGCCGCCACGAGTTGGGCCGCGTAGCCGGGGAGCGTGCGGATCATCTTCGCCGAGTCGGCTGGCGTCCGCGGGGGGACGCGGGGCAGCTCGGCGGCGAGGTCGGGGCGGGTGGCGGCCGGGCGAGTGGCGGGGCGGGATGCCGCATCGGCGGCTACCGACGCCGTCGGGCAAGGCGAACCCAGGACCAGCGCAATTGCGATCGCGGCAGCGGACGTGAGGGGGAAATGCTTCATGGCGAGGTGCCACGCATCATAACGATAATCCCTGACCCCAAGGACGTCGCGGGATCAAATTGAATCAGACGGCCCGTACGTAGTCGGCTGGCCGACACCGGATACCGGCCGCGCTCCTTCCTCTCCCCGCGGGAACGAAAGGTAACCCGACCGGTCCGGTCCGGTCCGGTCAGGGCAGCGGCGGCAGCCCCCGCTTCGTCCGCTGGGCGTTGATCTTCTCGCGGGCCGCGTCCATCGCATACCACTCGACGTGGCAGTCGGCGAAGAGAAGGTTGAGGCCCTCGGTCAGCCCGTCCTCTTTCTCGTACCCGATGATCGTATCGGGGCCTTCGGTCGTCTTGAGCCCGCCGCCAATCCAAACGTAACCGCCATTCGCCTCGACCCACTTGGCGGCTTGGACGGGGTCAGCGAACCGGGGGGCCGGACCTGTATTCACCCGCGGGTTGACGGCCACCTCGGCCGTCAGCTCCGACTTCCTGAACAGCTCGCCCATCGTCGCCGGGAACCGTCCCTTGTTCTCGTTCGCGTACATGATCCCGGCAATCCCGATCTGCCGCAGATTGCTCGCGCTCTTCACCCGGTTCGCCTGCTCCCGAGCGCGGTTCAGGCTCGGCAGAAGCACGCTGGCCAGGAACGGCGCCGACTGCGTGCTACTCAGCGGGTCGGCGGCGAGGACCGTCGCGCCCGGGAACGGGCTGAGCATCTTCGCGTGGATCCCGTCCTTGTCCGTCCACGTCACCGACCCGGCCGGGGACAGGTGCGGCATCAGCTTGCCCAGCGGCGGCAGCAGCATGGCCGGGGCGGGGACGCCGAACACGTCGGCGAAGTTGGCCAAGCGGCTGACGGCGACCCAGCTCGCGTAACTGTCCGGGGCGGTCTTCGGCAGGTCGCTCCAGGCGAACCCGTTGGCGGCCGTGACGCCGAGCCGCTTGCGGAGGGCGGCGAAGTCCGGGTTGTCCAGGATCGACTTTCGGCCGCCCGCCATCGCCGCCCCGCCGCCGATCTGGTCGAGTGCCCCGGCCACCATCTGCGGGAACAGGGCAACGACCAGGTGCCCTTCCTTCACGGCCCAGCTCGGGGAGATCAGCGGCGTGCCCAAGTAGTGGATCGTCGTGCCGCCGGCCTGGGTCGTCAGGAACTTCAGGCTGACGTTCTTCTCGTGGATGTTCTTGGCCAGTTCGTCGTTCACCAGCCGTTCGAGCTTGGCGAACGCGGCCTCGGCCTTGGCCGGGTCCTTGAGCCGGTTCAGGAACACGATGCCGCCGGGCGTCCGCCCGCCGGTGTTCGGGTCGACGTAGTACGCCCACTCGTCGCCGAGGGCGGCGATCACGTCCCGCTGGAGGTCGAGCCCGAGCCGGCGGTTCGCCTCGGCGAACGCCTTGTCCCACTCCTCGGCGGCCCGCGGCTCGACCTGCCCGACGGCCGTCCTGAGCCCGGCCAGCAGCTGGGACAGGTTCAGCTTCGACGCGCCGGCCATGGTCGCCGTGGCAGGGATCGACTTGTAAGCCGCGTCGGACAGCGGCGTCGGGTCGGCCAGCGCCAACAGCCCCGGCCGGGGCTCCGGGGCGGCGAGGAAGAACATGTCGGCCCACTCCTTGCCGTCGAACCCGCTGGACCAAACGAACCGCTTGACCCCCTTCAGCCCGACCGCGTCCCGCACCTTCGGCCACGCGTCTTGTGCCGGCGGCGGCCCGAATTGCTTGACGGCTTGGTCGGCGAGCGCGACGAACTTCTCGGCGTCGGCATAAGCGACGAACGACGCGTCCTTCACCAGGTGCGGGCGCACGCCGACGACCCCGGGTGACCCGGCTACGCTGGCGCCCGCGTTAGCGGCCGGGACCGCGCCCTCCGCGTAGCCGATCGAGACGACCACCGTCTCGCCGCTCTTGCTCGCCCGCACCATCTGCCGGACGGGGTCCGGCGCGTTCGCCAGCAGCGTCTGAACGTGTTGCAGCAGGGCCGCGGCGTCTGGCCCGGCTTGGCACACGATGCCGGCCTTGGGGGTCGGCTGCCCGCCCTGCGGCAGGTCGGGCGTGCCGACGAACACCGCCGTCGGGTGCTTCAGCATCGGCACCAGCAGCGGCCGCAGGGCGGACAACGCCTGGGCCGCGTCCCGGTCCTCGCGGCCGAGCAGATCGGCCAGCTTCGGCAGCGTGTCGTCGACCAGCTTTCGGAACTCGGCCAGGTCGAGCACGGCCTTGAGGTGCGACCCCTTGAACCCCGGGCTCTCGGCGTCGTACCCGAGCCACCCGACGTACACGATGGCGTCGGCCGGCACCCGGTCGACCAGTGGCTGGGCAGCCGCCGGCTTCGGCAACACCGCAAGGGTGGCGACGAGCACCAGCCACACCGACGCGAACGTTCGCCGACGGGCCGAACGGAAAACGGGACCTGCGGTCACGGGAGCCCTCCTCGCATGATGGTGGTGTGACCGGACCCGGAGGCCGGTCGGACGGGTCGGCTCAGCTTACCGAAAGTTGGGCCGCCCGGAAGGGCTAGGCGTTCCCCGAGCAATAGGAGGGCGACGAGCGGAAGTCCGAACGTTCCCCGACACCACCGATGCGGCCGGCTGACGTGCTGCGGGCCCCGCACCACGGCTCGTCAGCCGGTGCGGTGGACCTTCTGGCGTCATGACACATCGATCATTCAGTTGATGCTGACCTTCGCCCTGAGAGGTGCAGGCGCTCGCCGCACTATTTGGGTGCCGTGGGCCGTGGTACCCGGCTTCCTATGGTGAATAGGGATGGCCCCGCGAGCCCGGCCTGCCACGAGCCGAAGATTTCGCCAAAGGCTGGCACACCTTCTGGGTGTAAACGCTCGCCCCCGCGGCTAGCGAGCAGTGGGAAAGGCGGAGCGAATCAAACATGCCGCAACGGCGAGCCCCCGGCGACGCGTCGAGTGCGTCGCCGGGGGCTCGCTTCTACGGAAACAATGTCCTAGCACCGACTCACCGCCAGATGGACTTGGCCCTCCGGGGCCAATTTCGTCCTCACCGTACGGGCAAAAAGACCGGCATCCGAGGCGGACGGACTTATCGAGGCGTGAAGGCCAGCCTTCGTACCCCGTACTGGTTTAGGCATCCCCAAATATGCGACAGCCCACCGAGCACAAGGGGGCTGCCGTGGCGGCCCTCACTGCCCCGGATGCGAACCGCCGGCGGACTCGCCGCCCTCGTTCTTGCTTTCGCGGACGGCCTGACGCTTGCCGGCCGACTTCTTCCCGCCGATCCGCCCGATCCGCGACATGTGCTCACGGTTCGAACTGACGCGCTGGCCTCCCTTTTGGCCCGCCGCCCGCGCCTCGTCGGACGTGAACTCGTGCGCGGTTCCCTTTGCATGGGCCGCCTGCCCGCCCTTTCGGGCGATCTCACGCTGGCGGTCGTGGTCCATCGACGCGAACCCCCGACTGCTGTGCGAATCCTCTCGGCTCGCTTGCCCGGATTGGGTCTCCTGAGTGGCTTCCATGAGTGACTCCTTTCGTTCCGATGTGCCCGTTGTGTGCTCGACGCCCTCGGCAACACCTCCCAACGCGAGGCGTATGAACCCTCACCAAACCCACTTTTGCAACGGCAGTGCCTGCTAACGCTACGGAGCGTTGGATTTAGGAGATTTAACTAAAGCCATTGCTGCACGAAGCTATGGAATAAATCCAAAGTCTTGGAGCCAAAGCGATAAGGGCAGGCGGTTGGCTGAGCGCGAATTTGAGCCTTCCGCTCGTTTTGCAGAGGTGCAGGCCGGAACCCGACCTAGAAAACGCTTAGTACCGGCCAATGCGTCGGTGTCGGGACGTCAAGCGTTAGCCGGACCGCACGGATGGGTGGTAGGTAAGGCACCCCGAATGGCTAAGCCTGCTGCGAGGATTTCCGCCGGCGGAGCACGTAGGAGAGATAACCGGTCTAAACTTCCTCCCACGCGTACCTGATGGGTAGATTGACAAGTTTTTCGCCCTCATATCGCGTTAGCGACGATATCCTTAAACCCCCGCTGCGGTTGGTCCCTCGCAGCGGGACGGGGTCGTCGGGTAGCGGCCCGTTGCGGCCTGGGCGAATGGCGGCCACTCGGGACCGGCAGGTAATTGCGAACCGCTGCCAGTCCCGAGCCGGTTCGAGTGAACGATAAGGGGCCTGCCGCGTACGACTTAATAAGTCACGTGACGTAGGCGAGGGTGTCGGAGGGCGGGGTCGCGCGGATGGGAAGTCGCTTCGGTGGGGCAAGCCAGCCCCCAACGGAGGCCAGTCAGGCGTGTCTGCCTTTTAATCGTTGGGCGGGGCTGGCAAGATGGCGATCCGCTAAAGAGCCGGGACGGTGCCGGACCCCGCCGCGACGGCGGCTCCGGACGGCCTCCCGATGGAGCGCAACTCGATGGACGGTTTAGATTTCGTCACCCGCGTCAATCCGGAATACGTTGACCGACTGTACGAGCAATACCAGCGGGATCCCCGCTCGGTCGACGAGGCTTGGCAGCAGACGTTCGCCGGCATGGACGGCGGTGCGACCCACCACGCTGGCGGCAGCGTCGGGTCCAACGGCTCGGGCTACACCACCACCCTTCCCCTGGCCGCCCCGGCGACCGGCCCGAACGCGGCCTCGCTGTCGAGCGCGGTGCCGAACGATGGCGACCTGCGGATCGCGTCGGAACTGTCGGTTTACGAGCCGCTCCCGGCCGGCGGCGTGACCGGGCTGCCGCCGCTGACGCTCGGCGTCCACAAGCTAGTCCACTCGTACCGCGAGCTCGGGCACCTCGTCAGCAACCTCGACCCGCTCGGGCACAACCGCCGGACCCACCCGCTGCTCGACCTGTCGCAGTTCAACATGACCGAGGCCGACCTGGCCCGCACCGTCGGGTCCGGCGGCTTCCTCGGTCCGATCGACGGCACCCTCGGCGACCTGATCGGTAAGCTCCAGGCGACCTACTGCCGCCAGCTCGGCGTCGAGTTCCAGAACATCCAGGACAAGGCCCAGCGGGAGTGGCTGGCCCAGCAGATGGAGCCGGTGCTCAACCGCCCGGCGATGACCCCGGCCCAGCTCAAGGCCGTCCTGTTTCAACTCGTGGCCTCTGAGGAGTTCGAGCGATTCCTGCGGCTGCGGTTCGCCGGCATGAAGACGTTCAGCCTGGAGGGGGCCGAGGCCCTCATCCCGCTGATGAACGTGCTCGTCGACGAGGGGGCGGCACTCGGCGTGGCCGAGGTGTGCGTCGGCATGCCGCACCGCGGCCGCCTCAGCGTGCTCGCCCACGTGCTGAACAAGCCGTACGAGGTGATCTTCAGCGAGTTCAAGTACACGAACGTGCAGCAGGCGTGGGAGGGGGACGGCGACGTCAAGTACCACCTCGGCTACGCCAACGACCGCCGGACGGCCAACGACCACGCGGTACACCTCAGCCTCAGCCCGAACCCGAGCCACCTCGAACTGGTCAACCCGGTCGTCGAGGGGATCGTCCGGTGCAAGCAGAAGATCCGCGGGGACAAGGACCACTCGAAGGTCGTGCCGATCCTGCTGCACGGGGACGCGGCCTTCACGGGTCAGGGCGTGGTGTTCGAGACGCTGAACCTGTCCGAGCTCCCGTTCTGGCGGACCGGCGGCACGATCCACGTGATCGTGAACAACCAGATCGGGTTCACGACCCCGCCGAGCGAGGGCCGGTTCACGCCGTACCCGACCGACGTGGCGAAGATGATCCAGGCCCCGATCTTCCACGTGAACGGGGACGACCCCGAGGCCGTGGTGTGGGCGGCGAAGCTGGCGATCGGGTTCCGGCAGCGGTTCAAGTGCGACGTGTTCATCGACCTGTGGTGCTACCGGCGGTTCGGGCACAACGAGCAGGACGAGCCGATGTTCACCCAGCCGCGGATGTACCGCCAGATCAAGGCGCTGCGGACGACCCGGGAGCTGTTCAGCGACCGGCTGGTGGCCGAGGGCGTGCTGGACCAGCCGGCCCTGGACCAGATGCGGCAGGTGGCGAAGGAACGGCTGGAGACGGCGCTGAAGGCGTCGGAGGAGACCCGCCCCCGCCCGAAGACGGCCGCGTTCAACCCGCTGTGGAAGAACATGGTCCGCATCCCGACCGACTGGTCGGCCGTGACGAACGTCTCGCGTGACACGCTGCTGAAGGTGGCCGAGGGCGTCAACCGCTTCCCGCAGGGGTTCACCCCGCACGCGAAGCTCGCCGACCTGTACAGGAAGCGGCTGGACGCGGTGAAGCGGGGCGGCGGCGTCGACTGGGGCTGCGGCGAGATGCTCGCCATGGGCAGCCTGCTGCTGGAGGGCACGCCGATCCGGTTCACCGGGCAAGACGTGCAGCGCGGCACGTTCAGCCACCGCCAGGCCGTGCTGATGGACCAGGAGACCGGCGAACCGCACACGCCGCTGAACTTCCTGGCCCCGGCCGCGGCGGACGGCAAGGCCCCCCAGCAGGCGAACCTGACGATCCAGAACTCGATGCTCAGCGAGATGGCCGTGCTCGGGTTCGAGTACGGGTTCGCGTCGGCCGACCCGCGCAATCTCGTCGTCTGGGAAGCGCAGTTCGGCGATTTCGTTAACGGGGCCCAGCCGATCATCGACCAGTTCTTGGCCGCGTCCGAGAGCAAGTGGCAGCTGATGAACGGGCTGGTCCTGATGCTCCCGCACGGGTACGAGGGGCAGGGCCCGGAGCACAGCAACGCGTACGTCGAGCGGTGGCTCAGCCTGTGCGCCGAGAACAACATCCAGGTGTGCCAGGTGTCGACGCCGGCCCAGGTGTTCCACGCCCTGCGGCGGCAGATCCACCGCCCGTTCCGCAAGCCGCTCATCCTGCTGCAGCCCAAGAGCCTGCTCCGGCAGGACGTGGCCACCTCCAAGGTCGAGGAGTTCACGGACGGGCAGATGCAGCTCGTGATCGACGACCCGGCGGGCCCGGACCGGGAGAAGGTCCGGCGGGTCCTGTTCTGCACGGGCAAGGTGTTCTACACGCTGGCGGCCGCCCGCGACGCGGCCGGGCTGAAGGACCAGGCAATCGTCCGGGTCGAGCAGCTGTACCCGTTCCCGAAGAAGGAAGTGCAGGCGGTGCTGGCCAAGTACCGCAACGCCCGGGACGTGACTTGGGTGCAGGACGAGCCGAAAAACCGTGGGGCGTGGACGTTCGTAGAGCCGCGGCTGCTGGAGCTGCTGCCGGACCCGGTGACGCTGCACTACGTCGGCCGGGACGAGGCGGCCAGCCCCGCGACGGGGTCGACGAAGACGCACAAGGCCGAGGAGGCCGAGCTGGTCCAGCAGGCCCTGGAGATCCCGCCGAAGCCGACGGTTGCGGCCGGCGCGGCCGTTACCGCGAACGGGAACGGGACGGCCGGCGGAAACGGGGCCGCCGCGACCCCGCCGCCGCCGGCCCGGGTACAGGTGTCGGCCAGCAGCCCGGTCCCGCAGCAGCTGATGTGAACGTGCGTCGGGCGCGCTTCCGCTCGGCTAGAGCCCGCCCGCTCGGCGGAACCCGGGGCGATGAGCCTCAACGACCGAACAAGCCGCGGGCGCAACA
>JAQGHJ010000077.1 GCA_028288905.1 Phycisphaerales bacterium
GCCCTGGGCGGCTTCGGCGTCCGTCTTGGCCGCGGCGGCGGCGCTGGCGACGCGGTTCGCCGTGCCCTCGTACCGCTCGGTCAGGCTCTGGCCGCCCAGGGCCGCCACCGGCTGGGTCTCCAGGGCCGCGATCAGGCGGGCGGTCCCGTTGTCGCCGGCCTGGCCGTTCTTGGCGGCGGCCAGCAGGCTCGGGTTGTCCTTCACCGCTTGGTTCACCGCGATGTCCGTCGCGTTCTTGCCGCTGAAGAACGTGTTGACGCCGAGGGACGCGAGCGCCCCGCTGCTGTCCTGGCTGAAGCTCAACTCGACGGCCGAGCTGTCGGCGGACACGGACAACTGACCGGCGGAGTCGACGGCGGCGTTCACGCCGGCCACGCCGTCGAGGGCGGTCTTCAGGTCGTTCAGGCTCGTGTCGTTCCCGCCGACGCCGTCGAGGTCGACCTTGATCAGGGTGCTGGTCACCAGCCCGGTCGACTTGTCCTTCACGTGGACGACGAAGCTGCCGTTCGCCGACGGGTGGTCGAGGCCGGCCTTCTCGTCGTTCAGGGCGGCGGTCGGGTCGGCGACCAGGTTCGTCGCCTTCACCGCGTCGAACCCCGCCAGCCCCTGGCCGGCCGCGTGCACCTTGTTCAGCTCGTAGATCAGCGACCCGGCGACCGCGTCCGTGTCGGCCGCCACCGAGTCCACCGCTTCCCGGGCCGCCAGCAGCCCGCCGATCTGCCCGGTCTTCAGCGACACGGTGCCGAGGTTCGACTTGAACCGCACCTCCGGGACCGGGGCGTCGGCCGTCCCGGTTTGGACGACGGTCAGCCCGCGGTTGTCGGTGCCCATCACGAGCGGCTCGGACCCGACGTACACGTTCAGCACGCCGTTCGGCTGCTCGACCGTCTTGACGTCCATCAGCGCCGACAGCTGCTTCACGACCGCGTCCCGCTGGTCGCGGAGCCCGTTGGCAATCCCCTGCCCGCCCTCGGCCGTCGCGATCGTTTCGTTCAGGCCGGCGATCTGGGTGGCCAGCGAGTCGGCCTGGTTTACGAGGTCCGGCAGCCGCTGGTCGATCGTCGTCTGTAGGTCGTTGAGCTGCCCGCGGGCGTCGTTCAGCCACCCGGCGACGGCCTGACCGTTCTGGACGACGACCTGCCGGAGCCCGGCGTCCTGCGGCTTGTTCGCCAGGTTCGACCACGCCCCGAAGAACGCGCTCATCTTGGTGGACAGGTCCCCGTCCCCCAGCTCGTTCAACACCGACTCGACCTGCCCGAGCTGCTGCTGCACGACTTGGGCCGACTCGCTATCGCTCGTGGCCGCCCGGAGCCGACCCTCCAGGGCGTCGTCCACCTGCCGGCGGATCGCGTCGACCTGCACCCCGGTCCCGACGAAAATCCCGGACTGGACCCGTTGGTCCCGGGTCGCGCTCAGGCTCGTCACCTGTCGGGCGTAGTCCGCGTTCCCGGCGTTGCTGATGTTGTTGCCGGTGGTCTGGATGGCGGCCTGCTGGGCCGCCAGAGCCTGCCTACCGATGTTGAGCGCGCCGACGAGGGACATGGGAGGGAAGTGTTGAGTGCTGCGTGCTAAGTGGTACGTTCGGGGAATATGCAGTCGGTCGGTCTGGCCAGTGTCCGACGAACCTGGGGTGCGTTCGCACTGAGCACGTGGAACTCAGCACCTAGCACTTCCCCGGTCCCCTACCCGACGGCCTCAATGCTGCCCATCCGCCGGGTGAGCTTCGGGGTGCCGTTCCGCGTGTACACCCCGCCCCGCTCGACGGCACCGGCGATCAGGCGGACGGCGGTGTTCAGGTGGCCGAGCAGGCTCTGGGCGACGCGGCCGCTGACGGCCGTCCGCTGCTTGATCTCCGCGGCCAGCGCCCGCAGCTCGTCCCGGGCCGCCAGCAGCTTGGTCCGGTGCCCGGGGAACGTGGCGGCCAGCCGGGTGAGCGTCGGGTCGGCCGGCAGTTTGACGGCCCGGGCGATCGCCGCCACCACCACCCTGCGACGGGCCTCGGCCCGGGCGATGGAGGTCCGGCAGTCCTCCTGCCGGGCGACGAGGTCGTCGATCGCGGCCGCGTCCATCGTCCGCATGGCCGCCGCCTGCCGCCCGACCAAGTCCAGCAGCCGGCGGTGATCGGCGACGAGGCCGGCCAAGCAGTCGGCCAACCGGTCGAGTTCGGGAAGGGAGGGCGGCGGCATGTGGAGGGGGTCCTACGAAAGTAGAGGAGCCGAGAGGTGATCCCGTCACGCGACGGCGCGGCCGAGCCGCTTCAGCGGCCAGGGGCGGCCCGGACGAACTGGCCCGGACCCTTGCGTGCCGGACGGGTGACCGAGGCGCGGGCGGAGGCGGCCCCGGTGGCCCGCGGGTCGGCCGCCCGCTCCTGCTTGCGGTTGTCCGCCGGCCGGGCCTCGGCGGCCGGCTTGACGTCGCCGGTCGCCTGGGCGGCGTACGCCTTCGGGGCCTCGAACTTGCGGAGGATGGCGTTCACTAGCTTGCCGCCGGCCCCGCGGGACATCTGGTCGACCATCTTCTGGTCGAACAGCCCGGCGAACGCCTGCCCGCCCTTGCCGCCCTCGAGCATCTCGGACTTGAACGGGCTTTCCCGCATCTGCTTCAGGAGCGTGCCGAAGAACGTCTGGCTGACGAGCTGACGGGCGTGGCCCTCGAGCTTGGACTTCTGGTCGGCCGGGTCGAGCGCGGCCGCGGCC
>JAQGHJ010000180.1 GCA_028288905.1 Phycisphaerales bacterium
CCCCCAGCGCAACCGATCCGGGCGGCGGCGGCGGGAACGGGTCGCCGCCCGCCATCGGGTTGAACAGCGTCGCGTCCGGCGCGTCCGACGGCAGGTTGCCCGCCTTCTGGCGCACGTCGGCGGCCAGCCGGGGCACGTCGGCCCAGTCCGGGCGCGCGGTCAGGTCCGGCCCGGCGGCGTCCACGTCGGACTGGATCGTCTTGAGGTCCGCCTGCACCGATTCCCGGCTGGCATCGCCCTGCCAAATGTGGACGGCGAGCGCTTCCAACCGGTTCCGGAGCGCCAGCACCCGGACGGCATTCTGGTCGACGACAAGCGGGGGCGTGGACGGGTCGGCCGACCCACCGGACGCGCGGGACCGACCCGCGCCGGTCGAGTTGCCGCGGGACATGAACGCCGGCCCGCCGTCGGACGCGTTCGACCTCGATTCCTCCGCCGCCGCCCGGGCCTCCTCCCGCCGCGAGGCCTCTGCCCGCCCCGCTTCCAGCCGCTTGGTGACGTTGTACTCGGCCATCGCCCGCTCGGCGGCGCGACGGTCCGGCATCAGGCTGGACCCGAGCAGGGTGCCCGCCCCGCCCGACGTCGTCCCCAGCGCGAGGAAGTACAGCACGAAGACCAGCGGGTAGGCCACGAGCGTTTCGGTCACCCGCAGCCCGTTGACGAACTTCAGCACAAAGAAGGTCAGCGGCAGTAGCCCCGCGGCGATTGCCAGTCGCACGGTGGCGTCGTCCGGCAGCACGTGGCGGACGGCGACCGTGGCCGCCACGGGCAACGCCGCCACCGCGGCCGCTCGCGCGTAGGCCGCCGCGGGCATCTCGAACCGCATGATCTTGGACGCGAAGAGCACGCCCATCCAGCAGCAGGGCGCGATGAGAACGAAGAACCCGACCGTGATCGACCCGTAGACGGCCCAGAGGCGGGCCCGGTTGTACGCGTCGGCCAGCGGCGGGACGTCGGTCGGCAGCCCCCGGAACGCGACGACGGCCATCGCGACCATCGCGGCAAGGAACGCGAGGACCAGCAGCGGCGTGAGCGGGTCGAGCCCGACGGCCGTGGTCGGGCGGATCGGCTTCTTGTACTTACGGCCGTCGCTGGCGGGGCGGGCGAGTTTGAACGGGTCCGCCCCGCCCGGTGCCGCCTGGATCGTCTTCATCTGCCCGCCGGCGTACATCGAGCCGCCGCCGGCCGGGTCCAGCCCGTTCCGGACGGCGGCGTCGGCGCCTCCGCCGCCCGACTCCAACGCCGCCATCGCAGAAAACGGGTCATCCGCCTCGGCCGCCGGCGACGGAACCTGCCCGCCGGCCGGCTCGGCCGTGAACACGGTCCCGCACTGCTTGCACTTCACCCGTTTGCCGGCCATCTGGTCGGCCAGGGCGTACTGACGGCGGCAACTGGAACACTCGACGACCAAAGACATTGAATCCCCGTTCGGGCTGGAGGCGCGGCACGGACTCGCAACGAACAGTCGGAGTGGCTGCGCGGCCGGGCCCCCGGGTGCCGGCGCAGCGACAGGCGTGCTTCGCGAGCCCCGATTTTGCCGTGAGCGGCCCGCCTAGTCAAAACGCAAAGGGTTGGGGCTTCTCCGGTTCACAACGTTTGGCCGGTGTCGCCCGCTCCGAGTCGCGGCACGACCCCGGCAAACCCGTTAGAACGCCCGAACTGGCGACTAGTTCACGAGGGGCTTTGGGGGGATTGGGGGGGGCTCGGGCGTGGCGGCGCAGGCCCGGTTGCCGGGGCGACTTCTAACCGGAAGCCGGCCGCCTATAATGGGCCCGCCCCGCGAGACGGTGCCCGGCACGGAACCCGTTGCGGTTCCGGTGTTTCGGTGCCGGTCCGGGCGGCCCTGCCCGACGCGGCGGCGGCCGCCCGCCACGTCGCGGGCGAAAGGAGCCGCGCGTTGGCCGACCGCTTTTATCAACACGTGTTCCCGAACGGCCTGGTGCTGCTGGCCGAGCGCATGCCCGCCATGCGGTCGGCGGCGATGACGCTGCTCGTGCCGGCCGGGACGAGCAATGACCCGGCCGACGCCGGCGGGGCCGGGAGCGTGCTGTCCGACCTCGTCCTCCGCGGGGCCGGCAAGCTCGACAGCCGGGCCCTGACAAACCACCTGGACCGGCTCGGGCTCCAGCGGTCGAGCTCGACCGGCATCTACAACACCCGGTTCGCCTGCGCCGCCCTGGCCGACAAGGTGATGGCCGGCCTGCCGAACTACGCCGACATCGTCTGCCGCCCGCACCTGCCGGCCGATGGATTCGAGGCCGCCGTCGACCTGTCCCTCCAAGCGATCGAGGGGATCGACGACGACCCCCGGCACAAGCTGATGATCAAGCTTCGCGAGCGGCACTTCCCCTACCCGTTCGGCCGCAGCTCGATGGGGGACAAGGCGCAGCTCGAGGCCTGGACGCTTGAGGGGGCCAAGCGGGACCACGCCCACCGGTACCACCCGCGGGGCGCAATCCTGTCCG
The DNA here is from genome assembly GCA_028288905.1 of Phycisphaerales bacterium. GTDB lineage: Bacteria > Planctomycetota > Phycisphaerae > Tepidisphaerales > Tepidisphaeraceae > Humisphaera. The sequence continues at coordinate 2,466 of JAQGHJ010000180.1, forward strand.
TCGCCGGGAACGTCCACTTCGACCACCTCAAGCGGGACGTGGAGAAGCACTTCGGGGCGTGGGACGGGTCGGAGCCGACGCCGCCGGCGATGGTGCCGGCCCCCGGCGGGACGTTCCACGAGGACCAGCAGAGCGAGCAGACGCACATCGGCATCGCCTGGGCGAGCGTGCTGGAGACGCACCCGGACTACTACGCGGCCCGGCTGGCGGTCGAGGTGCTCAGCGGCGGCATGAGCGGCCGGCTGTTCACCGAGGTCCGGGAGAAGCGGGGGCTCGTGTACAGCGTGTCGGCCGGGTACAGCAGCCTGCGGGACGTCGGGGCGATCCTCGGGTACGCCGGCACGAGCAACGACCGGGCCCAGGCGACGCTGGACACGATGGTGGCCGAGTTCCACCGGATGACGGACGGCGTGACGGCCGCCGAGCTGCAGCGGGCCAAGACCGGGCTGAAGGCGGCGACGGTCATGCAGGGCGAGAGCACGAGCGCCCGGGCCGGGGCGATCGCCCACGACTACTTCATCCGCGGGCGGATCCGAACGCTGGAGGAGATCACCGGGGCGATCGACGCGGTGACGGTTGACCACGTGAACGCGTACCTGAAGGCGAACCCGCCCGGGCCGTTCACGGTGGTGACGGTGGGCCCGAAGCCGCTCGTCGTACCGGCATAAACCCCAGTGCACGAACGGACGCAGTCCCGTCCCACGGCGCGGCCGCGGCCCGCTAAGTCCGCACACTCATAGGCAAAACCAATGGCACTGACCTTCCGACACGCCCAACTCCCGAACGGCCTCGACGTCGTGGCCGAGCTGAACCCGGACGCCCACTCGGTGGCGGCCGGGCTGTTCGTCAAGACCGGAAGCCGGGACGAGCCGACCGACGCCAACGGCGTCTCGCACTTCCTCGAGCACATGATGTTCAAGGGGTCGAGCACGTACACGTGGGAGGACGTGAACCGGATCTTCGACGAGCTCGGAGCGAAGTACAACGCGTACACCACCCAGGAGGTGACCGCGTACTACGCGAACGTGCTGCCGGAGTTCGGGGAGCGGGCTGTCGAGCACCTGTCGCACCTGCTCCGCCCCGCCATCCGCCAGGCCGACTTCGACACCGAGAAGAAGGTGATCCTCGAGGAGATCGCCATGTACCTCGACGACCCGGGGCACCGGGTGTACGAGAAGCTGATGGAGGTGCACTTCGGCCGCCACCCGCTGGCGGCCAGCATCCTCGGGTCGGCCGAGGCGATCACGGGGCTGAAGCGGGACGCGATGGCCGACTACTTCCGCCGGCGGTACGGCCCGCGGAACATGGTGCTGAGCGTCACCGGCAAGCTCGACTTCGACGAGGTGCTCGGCTGGGCCGGCAAGTACATGGGCAACTGGGAGCCGGTCGACGCCCCGCGGGACCACTCGCAGCCGGTCGTGATGGGCGAGCGGGTGGACCTCGTCGACCCGAAGCTCAACCGCCAGTACACGATGGGCATGACGCCCGGCCCCAGTGCCCAGGACGACCGGCGGTTCGCCGCCCGGGTGCTGTCCGACGTGGTCGGGGACAGCGAGGGGTCGCGGTTCTACTGGGCCCTGGTCGACAACGCGATCGCCGAGGACGCCGACTTCGGGTTCTACCCGCACGACGGATGCGGGTCGTTCTACGTGTCGCTGACGACGAACCCGGAGCGGGCCGAGGAGGCGCTGGCGATCGCCAAGGCCGAGCTGGAGAAGGCCAAGCACGACATCACCGACGAGGAGGTCGAGCGGGCGAAGAACAAGATCGCGTCCAGCCTCGTCCTGAGCGGCGAGGTGCCGTCCGGGCGGATGCGGGCGATCGGCGGGCAGTGGATTTACAACAAGGAGTACCGCTCGCTCGACACGGACATGGCGACGCTCGAAAAGGTCGACCGGGCGGCCGTGCTGGACCTGATGCGGGCGTACCCAATGGAGCCGATGACGCTCGTCACCCTGGGGCCGGGGAAGTAGCGTTCGCGTCGGCGGACGCCGCGTAAAGCACGCATCGCCGGCGGCTTGAACGCCACCCACCTTCCTTAACGTTCCGCGTCCGCCAAGACGGGCCTACCTGAGTCGGGCGGCGATCGCGTCGGCATCGTAAACGCACCCGCCCCACGTCCCGCCGCTGAGGCTCTGGAGTATCGACCACAGCTTCGTGTCCGCCGGCAGGTTCGGGTCGGCGGCCAGGTCCGGGCGGGATGAGCGCGCGGCCAGTTCGGCAGCGCCCCACGCCGCGTCGCCGCCCGGGCCGGGGCCGACGAGGTCGATCGAGCCGGTGAGGTTCACCCGGTCGACGACGAGCCGGACGAGGTCGCCGTCCCGCACCTTTCCGATCGGCCCGCCGGCGAGCGCCTCGGGGCCGACGTGGCCGACGCACGCCCCGGTGCTCACGCCGCTGAACCGGGCGTCCGTCACCACCGCCACGTGCTTGCCGAACGGCAGGTGCTTGAGCGCGCTGGTGATCTGGTACGTCTCCTCCATCCCCGCCCCCATCGGCCCGCGGCAGATCAGGACGATCACGTCGCCGGCCGCGATACGCCCCGCTTTGACGGCAGCGATGGCCGCCTTTTCCGTCGTGAACACGCGGGCCGGGCCGGTATGCCGGTACACCCCGCCTGGGTCGACGACGGTCGGGTCGATGCTCGTGCTCTTGATGACCGACCCGTCCGGGCACAGGTTGCCCACCGGGAACGTGACCGTGCTGGTCAGCCCCCGCTCGCGGGCCCGGGCGGGCGTCATGATGACGTCGTCCGGGTCCACGCCGTCGGCGGCCGTCAGGCGGGCACGGAGCGCGGCCCGGCGGTCGCTCCCCTCCCACCAATCGAGCACCGCCCCGAGCGGCTCGCCGGCGGCCGTCAGCACGTCCAGGTGCAGCAGGCCGAGCCGGCGGAGGTGCAACATCACCTCCGGCACGCCGCCGGCCAGGTACACCCGCACCGTCGGGTGGCCGACCGGGCCGTTCGGCAGCGCGTCGACGAGCCGGGGGACCTTGCGGTTGACCGCGACCCAGTCGGCGACGGTCGGCCGCCGCAGGCCCGCCGCGTGGGCGATTGCGGGGATGTGCAGCAGCAGGTTGGTCGACCCGCCGAACGCCGCGTGGACGACCATCGCGTTCTGGACGGCCGCGTCGGTCAGGACGTGCTTGAGCTTGACCCGACGCGCCTCCAGCGCGGCGAGCGCGCGGGCCGACCGGACGGCCATGTCTAGCCAAATAGCCGACCCGCTCGGGGCCAAAGCCGAGTGCGGCAGGGACATGCCCAGCGCCTCTCCCACGACTTGGCTCGTGGCAGCCGTGCCGAGGAACTGGCACCCGCCGCCGGGCGACGCGCACGCCCGGCAGCCCATCTCGGCCGCCTCCTGCAGGCTGATTGTGCCGTGGGCGTACCGGGCGCCGATCGTCTGCACCTTGCCGGCGTCCTCGCCGTCCGCCGGCGGCAGCGTCACCCCGCCGGGCACGAGCACGCACGGCAGTTCCCCGCTGCCGGCCAACGCCATCATCATCGCCGGCAGTCCCTTGTCGCAGGTGGCCACACCCATCACGCCGAACCGCCGCGGGAGGGACCGGATGAGCCGGCGGAGGACGATCGCCGCGTCGTTGCGGTAGGGCAGGCTGTCCATCATGCCGGCCGTGCCCTGGGTCCGGCCGTCGCACGGGTCGGTGCAG
>JAQGHJ010000110.1 GCA_028288905.1 Phycisphaerales bacterium
CGAACACCGAACATAACCCTCCCTTTGCACGTACTACTCTTTGCTTTGCAAGGAGTGACAAGTGACCCAAAAGCGACCCAGTTCGACCGCGGTGAACGCGCTGCTGAACGCCAACCTGATCCGTCGATTCGACCGCGCCGGCGGGACGTGGTACGCCGCCGTTGACGTGCTGAACTACCTGTGTGACGCCGAGCACGCGGCCGACGTGTGGGACGAGCTGAAGCGGCGGGAGCCGCACCTCGGGCGGGCCGCGGAGGTCGTGCAGGCCCCCGTCCCCTCCGCGGCCGCGGGTGACGCCAACATTGTCGGCAGCGATGAAGCCGACGTGACCGCGTTAGGCGATGACGGCGTCTTGGCCGACTCCCCGACCGAGCCGGTCGAGGTGCTCGATTTGGCCGGGGTGCTGCGGCTGGCCCAGGCGGTGAACAGCCCGCGGGCCGACCGGCTTAAGGCCTGGCTGGCCGCGGCCGGGGCCGAGGCGGTGTCGCACGCCGCCGACCCGGCCGCCGCGGCCGCCCGGTCCCGGCGGGAGTACGAGGCCAAGGGCCGTACCCGCCGGTGGGTCGACAAGCGGGTCGGCGGCGCGTCCGCCCGGCAAGAAGTGACCGGCGAGTGGTACCGCCGCGGGGCATCGGCCAGCGACGAGTTCCGCGCGCTGACGAACGCCGTCCTCACGGGCGCGTTCGGCACCGACACGACCGGCCTCCGCGCCCGCAAGGGCCTGACCCGCACGAGCGAGTCCCTCCGCGACCACATGACTGACCTGGAGCTGGCGCTGACCACGCTCGGCGAGACGCTGGCCGTCGCCCTGCACCGCGACCGCGACAGCCGCGGGTTCGACGCCCTGCTGCACGACGCGACCGACGCCGGCCAGATCGTCGCCCGCACCCGGGACGAGATCGAGCGGCAGCTCGGCCACGCGATGGCCGGCGTGCCGGGGCGGGTGTGAGCGGCCGGGGTGAGGCGGTTGCGACCCCTGTGGCATGGGCGTCTCGCCCATGCTGTGGCAAGGCCTCGGCGACGTGCTTGGACCTTCCAGCCGCCCGCTGAGCACCAGCCCGAGCACGGGCGGGACGCCCGTGACGCGAAGGCGCAGCCGCCACCAAGGGGCGACCGCCTCTTCGTGGCACGGGTTTGTAACCCGTGCATCCCGCCGCCGCCGCAGGCGTCCGCACCTCTTGAGGCTCAAAAGCACGGGTTGCTAACCCGTGCCACGGGGGAGCAGCCATCGCCAGCCGTGTTTATACTCCCCCCATGCCCGACGCCCCGTTCGACGACCCCCGCTTCCAGCCCGACGGCCGATCGAACCGCGTCCGCATGCTCGCCGGCGACCAGTACATCGCCGACGACCCGGACCTGCTGCGCGAGGGCGTCCGGGCCGCCGTGCTGACCGGCCGGTACAACGCCTCGGCCGGCGACGACCAACCCGCCCGCGACTGCCTCCTCCGCGAGCTGCTCGGGTCCGTCGGCGACGGCACCGTCATCCGCCCGCCGTTCCACTGCGACTACGGCTACCAGACCCACGTCGGGGCCCGCACGTTCGCCAACTGGGGCCTCGTCGCCCTCGACGTCGGCCGGATCACGATCGGCGACGACGTCCAGATCGGCCCGAACGTCCAACTGCTCACCGCCACCCACCCGGTCGAGCCGGGGCCGCGGCGGGCGAAGTGGGAGGGGTCCAAGCCGATCACGATCGGAAACAACGTCTGGCTCGGCGGCGGGGTGATCGTCTGCCCGGGCGTGACGATCGGCGAGAACACGGTGGTCGGGGCTGGGGCCGTCGTCGTCCGCGACCTGCCGGCGAACGTGGTGGCCGTCGGGAACCCGGCGCGGGTGGTGCGAGAGTTGTGACGGTGGCAGCGACCGACCAAACGTCGTTGTCCCCAAGACACCAGTGGCCAGTCTCGGACCGACGTTTACCGTTAAATAGGAGTCGGCGATGGGTCGCAATCCAAACAAGATCGGCGGTCTCACCGAGCGCGAGACGTTCGTGTCGAGTTACACGTCCGCGGACGAAACTCGCATCCGTTTCGCGTGGAACGGGAAACACGCAGAGGAATTCGTCGATTCGAACGCCGAGTTTCGGTCCCCAATCACAGCGCTCGTTGTATCCAGTCCCAACGCCGCCCCCATCGAGTTGGTGCGAGACCTATTCAAGGCAGAGACGGAGTTCTCTCGCGAAGCGTGGGGGATCGAGTTCGGCGTCGGCGCGTTGGCGGAGCGGCTTCTAAGGTGCGACCCGGAGCGCTTTTTGGAGGATTACCTGAGAGGCAAGTTCCAGAGCTTCGACGCGCATCTCGGCAGCGCGTTCGACGTCGAAGATGCGTTGACCGTGCGCCTCCTCGAAATCGTTCAACGACGGCTTGAAGGCGAGTTGCCTCCCGAGCGTCGCGAACTGCTTGAGCGGGGCAGCGCGCTCTTCCAGGACTGGACCAAGTCGAGCTGACCACGGAATGCTCACGGCCGATTAGGAAGCTCACTCCCCGGCCGCCCCGCCCACCTTCACCGCCCGGATCGCCATGAACATCGGGATCTCTTCCCGGGCCAGGTTCTCGACCGTCGCCCGCGGGCCCGGCTGGCTCACCTTGTGGCTCGCCCACTCCTCGATCGCGTCGACCAGCAGCCCCGCCCCCCGCAGCGCCTTCACGTACTGCTCGATCGGCTTGTGGAACGTCCACGTGTACCCGAGCGGGTCGCTGCCCGGGTGCGTGATGATCGGCTCCTTCCGCGGCATCAGGTAGCGGTCGACCCGCCGGTACTGGCTGCCGGTCTGCTCGTCCCACCCCCAGCTCGTCTCCTTCGGCCCGCGGAAGCACGGGTGCATCATGACGAGGACGAGCCGGCCCATCGGCCGCAGCGCTGCCGCCACCCCGGCGAACACCGGGCCGATCGGGTTGATGTTCTGGATCGCCAGCACGCAAGCGGCCGCGGCGAACGTCCCGGCCGCCACGCCCGGCACCTCGTCGAGCTTGCGGGCGTCGCCGACGTGGTAGGACGCGTCGGCCGGCCCGCGGGCGACGGCGGCCCGCACGAGCGGCTCGGCCGCGTCGACCCCGGTGACGACCGCCCCCTTGGCTGCTAGCAGCCGGGCGAGCGCCCCCTGCCCGCAGGCGACGTCGAGAATCGGGTCGCCGGGCTTGGGGGCGAGCAGCCGGAGGACGCCGGGGAAGATCACCTTCTGGTGGTACTCGGACCCCTCGTCCCCGACGAGCTTGTCGTACCAGTCGGCGACGGCCGCCCAGTCGGTCGGCGGCGGGGTGCCGGTGCCGCGGGCGGCCGGCCCGGGCGGTCCCTTCCCGCCGGCGACCGGCTTCGCGCCGCCCGCGACCTTGCCGCCGAGCGGCGGCTTCGGGGCGAAGGTGGGTTTGGTTCCGAATCCCGGTTTCGTCCCGAACGTGGGGCCCGTGCCGTAAGCCGGCTTCGCCGCCGGCGTCGGGCGGGTCGGCGTCGTCCCGCCGGGGGACGGGGAGGCCGCCCGCGCCGCCCCCCGCTTGGCCGGCTGGTAC
>JAQGHJ010000130.1 GCA_028288905.1 Phycisphaerales bacterium
GGTCGCACGGTACCCGCGGGCGGCCTGCTTCGGCGCGGACAAGAAGGTGAGCCGCAGTTCCTGTCGTTTGGCGTACATCGCCCGCACGTCGTCAACTAGGTAGTAGACGGCCTCGCCGGGCAGGTCCGGGTCGGTGTGCAGCACGAGTTCCGCCCCGCCGGCCGGCATGGCGAACGTCGCCACCCGCGCCTCCTGCCGCAGCACGCGCAGCCCCATCACGTCACGGTAGTACGCGACGGCCGCCGGCAGGCCCGGCACGCGGAGGACGATGCGGTCGATCTGCTTCAACATGGGCGGGGCGTCATTGGTTCTTTGTCATTCGTCATTCGTCCTTGGTCCACTGTCCTTGGTCACGCTTCGTGGTCCGGTAGCCCCATTTGTGGAACCAGCCCGTAGCAAGCCCAATACGCCGGTGCAGACGCACGGCGGACACTGGCGGAAATGCAAGGACGAATGACAAAGGACAAATGACGGATGATTACCTCACAGTGCCGGATACTTCGGCTCCTTCCCCTCGATCACCCCCAGCACGTCGCGGACGACCCAGCTCATGTTCTCGAGGGCCGTGTGCGTCCGAGCCGCCAGGTGCGGGGTGAGCAGGACGTTCGGCAGGCCGAGCAGCGGGAAGTCGGGCTTCGGCGGCTCGGGGTGGAACACATCCAGCGCCGCCCCCGCCACCCGGCCGGCCCGCACGGCGTCGGCCAGCGCGGCCGCGTCGAGCACCTCGCCGCGGCTCGTGTTCACCACCACCGCCCCACGCTTGAGCAGCGCCAGTTGCTCGCGGCCGACGAGGTTTTCGTTGCCCGGCAGCATCGTCACGTGCAGGCTCAGCACGTCAGATTCGCGGTACAGCGTCGGCTTGTCGACAGCGGTCGCCGCGAACGCCGGCGGGTTGCCGGCGGCGGCGAAGTCGATGACATCATTGTAGATCACCCGCATGCCGAACCCGTTCGCGGCGATGTGCCCGACCCGCCGGCCGACCCGGCCCATGCCGAGGATGCCGAGGGTCATCTCGTTCAACTGCCGCCCGCGGACCGTGTTCCGGATCCGCTTGAACTCCTTCGGCTCGTACACCGCGTCGCGGAAGAATTTCCACGGCCGGATCAGCTGCAGCAGGTACCCGAACACGTAGTCGCCTACCGCCAGCGTGTTCGCGTCGGGCGTATAGACGACCTGTACGCCCCGCCGGCGGCAGGCGGGGACGTCGATGTTTTCCAGCCCGACCCCACCGCGGCCGACGACCTTCAGGTTCGGGGCCCGGTCGAGCAGCGCGTCGTCGACGCGGGTGTAGGTGCGGACGAGCAGCCCCTCGGCCCGGCCGACGTGCTCGGCGAAGGACGGGTCGTCCGCCCCGGCCTCGACAACCCGGGCGCGTTCCTTGAGCCACGCGAGCGGGGTCGGGTCGGAGCCTTCGGTGACGACGACGAGCGGTCGGGTGTCGGTGGCCATGTCGGCCCGCCAGCGTGCGGCAAGCGACGGCGGTTGGCAAGGCCGCGATCGCCCCGCAGGGTCCCGACGGGCCGCAGTCGTCCGGCGACTGTTCAGCCCGGCGCGGTGGCCGGGGAAGAGCCGGGCCGGGCGTCGGCCGGTTTGGTGGCGGGCGCGGCGGACGGCGCGACGTCCACGATCACCCCCCCGCCGTTCCGCACGAAGAGCCGGGTCGCCAGCAGGCTCTGCTTCCCGCGGTCGACCCGGACCGTGAAGACGCCTTGCTCGACCAGCACCACCAGCCCGTCCGGGTCGGTGCGGGACGACAGCCGGCCCGTATGCACTTGCCGCCCGTCCTCGTCGGTGATGGTGACAAGGGCTCCGTCGCACGACGCGTCGGAGCGGACGAGGATCACCGCCTCCGGGAACCGAACCCGATACCACCGCCACCCGATCGACCCGATCGTCAACAGCGTGCCGCCGATCGCCAGCAGCACGGCGAGGTGGACGAAGAGGGGGCGGGGGAGCTGCTCGTTCGGTTCGGCGTCGGACCGCGCGTCTGGCGGCGCCGGCGGCACCTTCGCCTCGGGACGGTCCGCAACGGCCAGGCTGCCGCCGGTCGCGCGGGCGTGACCGGCGGCAGGTGGGTCGGCTGGGTGCGTTGGGGGCACGTCTTGCATGTGGGGGGACCGGCGGCGGCGACGGGCATTATTCCGAACGACGGGGCCGCGGTAAACACGGCCCCCGGCTGCGGCAGTTGTCGCCGCCGGTGGTCAGGGTTGGTCGGGCGAGCAAATCGGGTACAGTCCCGACGGCCCGACACGCCGTCCAACCGCCGGTGCGTGCGCCGGCCGGGTCGCCGGGCGAACGGAGAACACGCCATGATGACGCGCACGCTTCGGCAGTCCGCCGCGGCCCTCGCTTTCGCCTGTCTCGCAGCCGGCGGCTTGGTCGGCTGCCAAAAGGAGGCGGCGAAGCCAACCGCCACCACGAAGCCCGCCCCTGGGATGAGCACGCCTACGCCAATGGTGTCCGGTACGGACACGATGGCCACGAGCCGGCCCTTAACCCTTCCCACGGACGTCCCCGTCCCGACGACGCCGGACGCGGGCGGGACGCGGGGCATGGGCTATGGAACCGGCACCGGCGGCACCACGGGCGGCGGGCTGCCGCCGCTGCCGAAGATCACGCCGGGCACGCTGCCGTCCCTCCCGCAGATGCAGCCGTCGACCCGGCCCGCCACGACCCGCCCGGCCTTCCC
>JAQGHJ010000139.1 GCA_028288905.1 Phycisphaerales bacterium
CCCCCTTGCCGTACACCTCCGACGAACTGGTGATGAGTACCGGCCGACCGAATCGGTTGGCCGCCTCTAGCACGACTTCGGTCCCATGGATAGTGGTGCGGATCGTGCGGACCGGCTCGTCGAGCACGAGTTGCACCCCGACGGCCGACGCCAAGTGGTACACCTCGTCGCACCCGGCGACGAGCGTGTTGACCGTCGCCTCGTTCTCGACCGTGTCCCGAACGAGTTGGAACCCGGGCCGGCCGAGCAGCTTGGCGAGGTTCTCGGCCCGGCCGGTGGAGAAATCGTCTAGCACGGTCACCGCCCGCCCGTCAGCCAGCAGCCGCTCGGCCAAGTGCGAACCGATGAACCCCGCCCCGCCGGTGATGAGCGCGCGTGACATTAGCGAGGAATGTACGGCCCAAGCCACGCGGCCGCCACGGATCGGCGAGTCGATGAAGGGGCGTGCCTAGGTATTGGCCTAAGCCCGCCGAGGTGACGTCCGATCACCGTGCTGCACGCCTGTTTTAGAATGGGTGAAACTTTCAGGCGTTCCTGAAAGACGGGATACGCTCCAGTCGGAGGAACCGGATGAAGCGCCGAATGGTTTTGCCCGGCGGCAACGGCTACCTCGGAATTCGTGTGGCGGCTTGGTTCGCGGCCAGAGATTGGGACGTGACGGTGCTCAGCAGAAGGCCCGACCTTAGGAATGGGCCCGGAAGCTTAACCGCCTGGGACGGCCATACCCTCGGCCCTTGGGCCGCCGCGGTGGACGGGGCGGACGCCGTCGTAAACCTCGCGGGGCGCACCGTGAACTGCCGGTACACCGCGGCGAACCGGCGGGAGATTTACGCCAGCCGGTTGGACAGCACGAGGGTGGTCGGGCAGGCGATCGCCGCGGCCGCCGCCCCGCCGCCGGTCTGGCTGAACGCCGCCAGCGCGACGATCTACCGGCACGCCGAGGATCGGCCAATGGACGAGCGGAGCGGCGAGCTCGGGTCCGACTTCTCCAGCGACGTCTGTAAGCGGTGGGAGGCGGAGCTGTTCGCCGCCGCGACGCCGCGCACCCGCAGGGTGGCGATGCGGGCGGCGATGGTGATGGGGCCGGGCAGCGGCGGCGTGTATGAGGCGTTCCGCCGGATCGCCCGACTCGGGCTCGGCGGCACGCTCGGCCGCGGGACGCAGTACGTGAGCTGGGTCCACCTCGAAGATTTCTGTCGGGCGGTCGAGTTCCTGATCGGCCCGCCGCCGAGGGCAGGGACGACCGCGCCCACGGCGGCACCGCGGCCGCCGGTGCTTGACGGGGCGGTGAACGTCGCTTCCCCGAACCCGCTCGCGAACCGCGATTTCATGCGTGCGGTCCGAAACGCCGTCGGCGCGCGGCTCGGGCTACCGGCAACGCGGTGGATGCTGGAGGTCGGGGCGGCCGTCCTGCGGACCGAGACGGAGTTGTTGCTTAGGAGCCGGCGAGTCGTGCCGACCCGGCTGGCGGAGGCCGGCTTTACATTCGCCCACCCCGACTGGCCGGCGGCGGCCGCGGACATCGAACGCCAGTGGGGGGCGAAGTAGGCGCGGCGCCGTGAAGACGACTACACCGCTCGGCCCGGCGCGGCGGTAACGGACCGACTGGGGTTTTCCGCCACTTCCGGAATCCCCGGTCGCCGGCTCGATTACCGCCCCATTATCCTGCGGCGTCCGCGGCGTACCCGCTGGGGCAACGCCGGGACGAACTCAGGAGAAACGACCTATGGCTCAGAGCAAAACGTCCGGCGTGAAGAAGTCCAAGGGCAAGACGGACACCACGAAGGTCTCGCGGGAGGCGCACGGCAAGGGCGAAACGCCGCCGCGCGCCCACCGGAACGACACGCCCGAGGCAAAGCTCCAGAACGAGCGGACGCCGAAGACCCACCCGACGTCCAATGCGGTCGCCTCGCGAAAACCTGGCGCGGGCAAGGGCGAGTAATTGGCCGGCCGTCCTGCCGTCCTGCCGGCAGGCGTGTCCGGCGGGGCGTTCAGTCGATCGGCTCCGGGATCGGCGTCTCCATCCCCCGCCGCCACAGCAGGTGCAGCCGCCAGTGCGGGTCGTCCCGGGTGGGATGGTCGGTGCGGTAGTGGGCCCCGCGGCTCTCGGTGCGGGCGTGGGCGGCCGACGTGATCACCGCGCAGACGGCGAGCATGTTCTGCACCTCCCACCCCTGGGTGGCGACGGCCTCGCCGACCACGGCCGGGTCGAACGCCTTGTCCATCACGTACCGGCTCCAGAACCCGATGATGTCACGGGTCTCGGCCAGCCGCTCGCCGGCCCGCTCGATCCCGACGTTCCGCCACATCACGCTCCGCAGGCTGCTCTTGACGTCCACGATGTCCAGCTCGGTCTTCGTGCCAGCGGCCACCTTGTGTTCCATCGACTGTGGGAATTTCATGCCCGCCAGTTCCTTGACCGCGCTGGCGGCGTCCGTGCCGGCCCGAGCCCCGAACGCCAGCCCCTCGAGGAGCGAGTTGCTGCCGAGCCGGTTCGCCCCGTGCAGCCCGGTGCAGCTGGCCTCGCCGACGGCCCACAACCCGGTCAGGCTGCTGCGGCCGTGCAGGTCGACGTCGACCCCCCCGATCATGTAGTGGCACGCCGGGTGGATCGGGATCAGGTCCTTCCCGACGTCGATGTCGAACTCGTCGACGAGCCGGGCGAGCTGCGGGAACCGCTCGCGGAACTGGGCCGTCGGTAGGTGGCGGACGTCGAGGTAGACGTGGGTGAACTGCGTCTTGCGGATCTGCTCGACGATCGCCCGGCTGACCACGTCCCGCGGGGCCAGCTCGCCGGCCGGGTGGTAGTCCGCCATGAACCGGTACCCGTTGCGGTCGACGAGGTACGCCCCCTCGCCGCGGACGGCCTCGGTGATCAGCGCCCGGCTCGCCCCGGCCACGTACAGCGTGGTCGGGTGGAACTGCACCATCTCCATGTCCTGGAGGGTGGCCCCGGCCCGGAACGCCATCGCGTGCCCGTCGGCCGTCGCAATTTTCGGGTTGGTGCTCTCTCGAAACAGCTGCCCCGCGCCGCCGCTGGCCAGCACGGTCGCCCGCGCCCAGATGACGTTCACCTGCCCGTTGATCAGGGCGAGGACGCCGACGCACCGCGGGCCGCCGGCCGTCGGCGCGTCGTCGGTGATCAGGTCGATGACGAACGTCCGCTCGCTGACCCGGATCGTCTCCCGCCCGCGAACGGTGCGGATGAGCGTCTGGGCCAACTCCCGCCCGGTCGCGTCGCCGTACGCGTGCAGGATGCGGGCGAAGCTGTGCCCGCCCTCCAGGGTGAACGCCAGCCCGTGCGGCTTGGCCGCGTCCTTGTCGAAGTGAATGCCCCACGACAGTAGCTCGAGCACCCGCTCCGGGCCCTCCCGGACGACCACCTCGACCGCGTCCCGGTCGCACAAGCCGGCCCCGCCGGCCTCGGTGTCGGCGACGTGGGACGCGAGACTGTCGGCCGGCTGGAGGACGGCCGCGATCCCGCCCTGGGCGTACCACGTGTTCGACTCGTCGACCGTGTCCTTCGTCAGCAGCAGCACGTCCGCCCCGCCGTCGGCCGCCGCGATGGCGGCCCGCAGCCCGGCGACCCCGCCGCCGATCACGAGCACGTCGGTGAACTGCTGGGGCAGGCGGGACGCCTTGAACGGAAGGAGGTAACGGCGGTGGGTGAGGGCCTCGAACATGGGTGGGGGATCATAGCGGACGCGACGGCCGTTGCGGCGGGGCGAACGGTCTGCGCGGGTTTCAGAACCCGCGGCGCATCGCCCCGTAGTCCGTCAGACCCGACGACGGAGGATGAATTCTTGCTGGCGGGAGCCTTGCGTGACCATCAGGACGGTGATGCCGCCGTCGGCGTCCCGACCGTACAGGATCAGATGGTTAGGGAAGCCGTCGACGGCGTACGACCGGATGCCGGATAGGCGAGGGTCGTTGAAGTGCTTCAAGCTGCCCTTGCCGGGAAACGCCCGCAGTCCCGCGATCGTCGCTTCCACGGCGTCGGGGAAGCGTGCCGCAGCGTCGATGCTGTCGTCGGCGATGTGGTTTGACACCGCGATGACGTCGTCGCGGACGTCGTGGTGGCGGCGCGCGGCGACGCTCACTTCTGCCGCCTCGCCGCGAGCGATGCCAAGACTTCCTCGCGGATCGATTGGAAGTCGGCCTCGTCCATAAGAACGATGTCATCACTCTGGACGCGGCGGACGAGTTCTGCCTCCAGCGCCGCCTGTTCGGGCGAAATGGCCACCGGTCCGCCCGTCGGCGGCTCCGGGGCCAACGCCGAATCCACCAGCATTTGCAACAAAGCTTCGGGCGACCGGAGCCCGCGCTCCTCGGCCTTCAGCCGGAGCTGCGACAGCTGTTCGTCCGGCAGGAGGAGGGTGATCGCTGTCATGGTGATACCTCTGAGCAAGGACCACGGGCGGGAGCCTACGAATCCCTGGAGTTGCGCCCTTAGCCGGGGGCGACACTTCGGGGCGAACGACGGTCATCGCCGCCCGGGAGCAGTTCCTACCTCACGCCCCTTCCCGCGTGATGATCTTGTAGTTCTCCCGCTCCCCCACCCCCCGCAGCGGGTAGTCCTTCCGGAGCGGGTAGTTCCCGTACCCGTTCCAGGTCATGATCCGCCGCAGGTCCGGGTGGCCGACGAAGATGACGCCGAATAAATCGTACGCCTCCCGCTCCATCCACTCGGCCGCGGGCCAGACGCCGCAGACGCTGTCGACCTTCAGCCCCGGGTCGCCCTTGGCGACGACCTCCTCGTCGCGGAACGCGTTCCACTCGCTGCCGGGGGCCGTCTCGTGAACCGGGTCGAGGAACACCTTGAGCCACAGCCGGCTGTTGTGCGGGATGCTGGTCAGCCCGTAGACGACCGCGAACCGGTGCGTGGCACCGGGGAAGCCGAGGTAGTCGACGGCCGTCAGCTCGTGCAGGAAGTCGTACCGCAGGTTCGGGTCGTCGCGGAGGAACGCGCAGACGGGCACGATCTGCTCCCGCGGGACGACGACCGTGATCATGTCGCGGAATTCGCCGACGAGGAACTTGACCTCGGGGAACTGGGCCTTGAGCGGCTGGAGCGCGGGGTGGTCGATGGTGCGGGGCATAAGTGCTTTCGCCGCCGGGCCGTGCGGGAGGGTGGCGGGAGAACGGGTGGCGCGGCGGACGGCCGGATTGTTTTCACCCCGCCCGGTGCCGTCAAGCAGGACGGCCGGAAGCGGGTGGTCGGCCCCCTCCTCACGCGATCTTTTCCGCCGCCGCCCGCAGTTCTGCGAACAACTCTGCCAGCCGGGGCGGTTGGAAGTGGGCGTTCAACCCGCTCGGGTTCGGCAGCACCCAAACAACCGCCCCGCTCATCCGGTCAGGCTGCGGCCCGAGGACGGCCCCGGGTCGCGCCAGGGCGAGGCGGTACGCCGAGATGCCGAGCACCGCCAGCACCCGCGGGCGGTGCCGCCCGCACTTGCGGGCCAGCGCTTCGGCCCCCGCGGCCAGCTCGTCCACGGACAACTCGTCCGCCCGCGCGGTCGGCCGGGGCGCGATGTTCGTGATCCCGACGCCGAGGGCGGGCAGGTCGGCGTCCTCCCACGGCGAGAACCGCCGCGGCGTGAACCCGCCGGCGTGCAGGGCCGGCCAGAACCGGTTGCCGGGGCGGGCGAAGTGGTGTCCGACGGCGGCCGAGTACAGGCTCGGGTTGATCCCGCAGAACAGCACCCGCAGGCCGGGGGCAATCACGTCGGGCAGCAGGGTCCCGGCCGCTACGACAGCGGCGAGCTGCTCGGGGGTGGGCTTGAACGGCGTCACGCGAGGCGGCCTTCCGTGGGGGCGGTCGAGGGCGTTTGGCGCATGCGGTAACGTTCCGTGGCACCACCCGCCCACCTGCTTGAGTCGGCACCGCCCCTGACGGCGGCCCCTGAACCTTTCGTCCAAGCGTCACCCGCCAGCCGCACCGACCGCCGCGAGGCCCCGCGGCGGCGCAGCCGGCTTGCGCCGCTTCGGCTGGGTCAGCAGTGACACCACCACCAGCACCAGGAACCCGAGCGGAATCGTCACCAGCCCCGGCTGGCTGAACGGCATCGGGGCCGTCGTCGGGTCTAGGGTCGGGAAGAAGTATTTCTTGTAGATGTACGTGTACGCCGGCACCGTGAACGCCAGCCACAGGAGCGACGACAACAGCCCGGCCACGATGCCGGCGGTGATGCCCTGCTTGGTCGTCCGCTTCCAGAACAGCAGCATGATCAGCGCCGGCAGGTTGGCCGACGCGGCCACGTTGAACGCCCACCCGACCAGGAAGCTGGCGTTGAAGTCCTGGAACACGATCCCCAATGCCATCGCGATCACGCCGACGATTACGGCG
>JAQGHJ010000158.1 GCA_028288905.1 Phycisphaerales bacterium
CTACCACGCGATCCGGCGTAACTCGCTGACGACCGCGTCCAAGCCGCCGCCCCCCCCTCCGCCGCCCCCGCCCCCGGTCGGGCCGGCGGCGGACTTGGTCGCCGAGGTGGCCAAGGCGACGATGCCGTCGGCCGTCGCGTCGCAGACCAAGATCAAGGGCAGCATCTCCGTCCGGGTGACGAACGCCGGCGACCTGTCGCTGTCCGGGCTCGTCCCGATCAGCATCCGGCTGACGGCCGGCGACTCCCCGACGACGGACGACGTCGAGGTGCTGCGGACGTTCAAGGAGCTGCGGCTGAAGCCGGGTCAGGCCAAGACGCTGAAGTTCGCCATCTCGCAGCTCCCGGACGTCGACCCGGGCACGTACCACCTCGGCGTGATCCTCGACCCCGAGGACGCGATGGTGGAGAAGCTGGAGACGAATAACACGGCCGAGTCGGCCGCGACGTACGCCGTCGCCGACCCGTTCGTGACGCTGACCGGGGCGTACCGCGGGACCCCGACGGGGCTGGCGTCCGGCAAGGCCGGCCGGGCGTCACTGGACCTGACTAACGCCGGCAATGTCCCGGCGTCCGGCGTCCTCGACGTGACGCTGTACTTGTCGAGCGACGACGAGTGGGACGCCGGCGACCTGCTCGTCGGGGCGGTGCCGCTGAAGCTGAAGCTAAAGGCCGGCACGGTCAAGGCGAACAAGGTGAAGGTGATTGTGCCGGTCGGCATGGCGGCCGGGACCTACTTCCTGATCGCCAAGCTCGACGCCGCCACCGTCCAGCCGACGCCGGCCGACGCGGACAGCGTCACGGCAAGCGGGGCGTTCACGCTCTGAGGCCGCCCGGCACCGCTACCCGCGTGCCGGCGCCCGAAAATGAAGCGAAGCGACGAAAGGGCCCGGCGAGACGTTCGCCGGCCCTTTCCGCCTAACGCTCCGTCCACGCCGGGCCCTGCGACCTTCCCTTTTCCGGCACCCGCCCTACACTCGCCGGCGATGAGGCTCTACCGCACAGTGCGCGGCTTGGTCGTGGACCGCGACGGCGTTTGGCGGGACGTCCCCGGCATGACTTGGGACGACTTTCTGTCGTCAACCGACCCGACGGCGACGGTCGTCGAGCGGCTGCGGTGCTCCGGCGGAAGCGGCAACGCGGCGCCGCCGGCGGCCGCCGATCTGCTCGCCCCGATCGGGTCGCAGGAGGTGTGGGCGGCGGGGGTGACCTACCTCCGCAGCCGCGACGCCCGCAAGGAGGAGGCGAAGTCGGCCGGCGGCGGCGACTTCTACGACCGCGTGTACGCGGCCGACCGCCCGGAGCTGTTCTTCAAGTCGACCGCGAGCCGCACGGTCGGCCCCGGCGGCCGGGTCCGCCTCCGCGGCGACAGCAAGTGGAACGTGCCGGAGCCGGAGCTGACGCTGGCAGTCAACCCGGCCGGCCGGATCGTCGGGTACACGGTCGGAAACGACATGAGCTCCCGCGACATCGAGGGCGAGAACCCGCTGTACCTGCCGCAGGCCAAGGTGTACGACGGCAGCTGCGCCCTCGGCCCGAGCGTGCTGCTGGCCGACCCGGCCGCGCCGCTGCCGCCGACGACGGAGATCAAGCTGACGATCGCCCGCGGCGGCTCGCCCGCGTTCCAGGGCCGCACGTCCCTGTCCCAGATCAAGCGGCGGTTCGACGAGCTGGTGGCGTACCTGTTCCGCGACCAATCGTTCCCGGCCGGCGTGTACCTGATGACCGGCACCGGCGTCGTCCCGCCGGACGACTTCACCCTGCGGACCGGCGACGAGGTGACGATCGAGATCCCGCCGATCGGCGTGCTGACGAACGTAGTAGGATGACGCGATCGGCCCTCTGCGTTCCTCGGCAGGGGCCCCTCAGTGACACGGGCCGCCTTCACCCGCCGCGGGGAGGCACCGACCGATTCCCAGGCTCCACCTTCATCCGTACACCATGACCCCCCACGGCAAGCACCTCATCGGCGGCACCCCCAGCGGCTCGGGCGACACGTTCGCCGCGACCGACCCGGCCACCTCCCAACCCCTCCCCGGCGGCTTCTACGAGGCCACCGCCGCCGAGGCCGATCGGGCCCTGAAGCTCGCCGACGAGGCGTTCCCGACCTTCCGCAAGACCGACGGCAAGACCCGGGCGAAGCTGCTCGACGCGATCGCTACCAAGATCGAAGCGCTCGGCGACCCGCTCTTGGAACGGGCGAACGCCGAGACGGCCCTCGGCCTGCCGCGGCTCACCGGCGAGCGGGGCCGGACCTGTGGGCAGCTCCGCATGTTCGCCCGGCTGGCCGAGGAGGGGAGCTGGGTCGACGCCCGGGTCGACCGGGCGATCCCGGACCGCAAGCCGGTGCCGAAGCCCGACCTGCGGCGGATGCTGATCCCGGTCGGGCCGGTCGTCAGCTTCTCGGCCAGTAACTTCCCCCTGGCGTTCTCGGTCGCCGGCAACGACCTGTCGAGCGCGTTCGCGGCCGGTTGCCCGGTCGTGGTGAAGAACCACCCGAACCACCCCGGCACGGCCGAACTGGTGGCCTCGGCGGTGTACGCCGCCATCGCCGAGGTCGGGCTGCCGGCCGGGATCTTCTCGATGCTGAACGGCCGGGGGCACGAGATCGGGCTCGCCCTCGTCCGCCACCCGCTGGCCAAGGCCGGCTCGTTCACCGGGAGCCTCAAGGGCGGGCGGGCCCTGTTCGACGCGGCCAGCGCCCGGCCCGAGCCGATCCCGATGTTCGCCGAGATGGGGAGCGTGAACCCGGTGTTCGTGCTGCCCGGCGCGCTGGCCGAGCGGGGCGACGCGATCGCCGAGGGGTTCAAGAACTCCCTGACGATGGGGGCCGGGCAGTTTTGCACGAACCCGGGCGTCGTGCTCGGGCTGAAGAGTGAGGCGTCGGCGAGGTTCGTCGCGACGGCCGCCAAGCTGGTCGAGGCGGCCGCCCCGGCGTCCATGCTCTATGGCCCGCTCCGCGACGGGTACGACGCGGCCGTGGCGAAGCTGGCCGGCACGCCGGGCGTGACCGTCGCCGCCCGCAGCAGCGCCGAGCCCGACCGCGCCAAGACGCACGGCCGGCCGACGCTGCTGGCGACGGACGCCAAGACGTTCGCCGCCACGCCCGCCCTACGGGAAGAGGCGTTCGGCCCCGCGTCGGTGTTTGTCGCCGGCGAGTCGAAGGCTGACCTGCTGGCCGCCGCCCGCGCCCTCGACGGCAGCCTGACGGCCACGATCCACGGCACTGCCGCCGACTTGGCCGAGTACGCCGACCTCGTCGCGATCCTGGAGCAGAAAGTAGGCCGCCTGCTGTTCAACGGCTTCCCGACCGGCGTCGAGGTCTGCCCGAGCCAACACCACGGCGGCCCGTACCCCAGCACGACCGACGCCCGCACGACCAGCGTCGG